>CAMPHX010000317.1 GCA_946886085.1 uncultured Flavobacteriales bacterium
GTTAAATCATTCATTAATTGAATATGTAGAAGAGTATAATTATTTTCATTCTAAACCAATAGAAGTAGAAAAAGGCACGGAAGTACAAAAATCTATTAATGGTAATGAACCTGGCTTATCAGCTATTAATGCACCTGCATTATGGGCAATGGGTTATACAGGTAAGGCAAGAAAGTTTTATAGCATAGATACAGGCGTTTGGCCAAATCATCCTGCTATTAGTGATGCTTGGCTTGGAAATTATCAACCTATCAATCAGGCGTGGTATGCTGTAGATGCACCAACACCTGTGGATAAATCTAGTAGCCACGGAACGCATACAACAGGAACAGTCTTGGGTTTAGAACAAGCAACAAACGATACCATTGGTGTTGCCTTTAATGCGTATTTTATGGCTGCCGATCCTATTGTAGATAATATTGCATTAATCAAACCACTCCCTGATTATATTGATGTTTTTGAGTTTGCTTTTAACCCAGATGGTGATACTTCTACCACACATGATATGCCTGACGCCATAAACAACTCTTGGGGAATTGATACGCATGATGATACCACTATTTGTGCTGGCTATGTAACACAAATGTTTGATGCCATTGAGGCAGCAGGAATTGCCAATGTGTTTTCGGCAGGAAATGAAGGGCCGGGAGCTGCTACCATTGGTCAACCGCAATATGTAACCACAGGCTTGGTAAACACATTTACGGTTGGAGCTGTAAATGGAGCCAACGCATCGTTTCCTATAGCTAATTTTTCTAGTAGAGGACCGTCTCCTTGTCCGAACTTATCGGGTTCACTATTAATAAAACCTGAAGTTGTAGCTCCGGGAATGAATGTACGTTCTTGTATAGATCAAAATAATTATGCAAATTATAATGGAACATCAATGGCAGGGCCACATGCTACAGGTGCTGTTCTGTTGTTAAAAGAGGCTTTTCCAAACGTTAGTGGAGAAGATATTTTATTAGCCTTGTATTATTCTGCAATTGATTTGGGAGATATAGGAGAAGATAATACTTTCGGAATGGGAATGATAGATGTTTTGGCAGCATTTAATTATTTAGCTATAACGTATACACCCACTCCTCCAAATAGTATTCCTTATGATATAACCATTACTGAAATTCTAAGTCCAATTAATAGTATTCAATGTCAACAAGATTTTAACCCTGTCGTAGTAGTTAAAAATACAGGTGATAGTACTATTTCTGATGTTTATTTTTCGTATCATTTAAATAATGAAGTACTTCATTATGATACGCTTACACGAACTTTAGCATCAGGAGATACTGCCCATGTTAATTTACCAACTATAACTGCCCAAGCTTTAGGAAATTATGAATTACTTATAAAAGCGTCTTTAGATAGCAGTATTAATGAGATTGATTTTATAAATAACCAAAGAGCGGTGAGATTTAATATTAGAGAAACAGTATCCATTTTGCCTTTCTATGAAAATTTTGAAAGTACACAGTTAGATAGTTCTAATTGGTTTATAGAAAACCCTGATGTAAAAACCACTTGGGATACACTTGCAACTCAAGGACTGACAAATAGTAATTATTCAGCATATATTAATTTGTATGATTATGCTCCTCGTCAGAGCCAATTAGATGCGATAATTACTCCTAAAATTAAATTACCCAATAGAGATTCATTATTCATTAAATTTGATGTAGCTTATCAAATGAGGTTATCTGTTATTGCAGATACTTTGGTGGTTTATGTCTCTGATGATTGTGGAGCAACATATACTCAGGTGTACAAAAAAGGAGGAACAGATTTGCAAACTAAAGATACCTTAACCAATAACTTTGTGCCTCAATATACTACTCATTGGAGAACTGATTATATAGATATTGCTGCTTATGGTGGAAGTGATATTTTAGTTAAGTTTGAAAGCATTAATCGACAAGGAAACAATTTGTTTTTAGATAATATTTGGGTATATCAAGGTGTTGAACCAGTTACTATTCAAGAGAACAATATGCTTACTGATGTGAAAGTTTATCCAAACCCTACAAATGGTTTAATAATTTTAGAAATGGGTGAAAACAACCTGAATAACGCTTCTTACCAGTTGATAGATATGTTGGGTAAGAAACTAAAGTCTCAACAAATAGTACAGTCTAAAATGAATATTGATATTAGTGAGCTAAAACAAGGCATTTACTTTTTAAATGTAACTAATAATAATGGACGACAAGTATTGAAGCTTATTAAAAATTAAGGGATGAGATGAGGTTGAAAAAATGGACATATATACTATTCGCAATATTTATGGTTGTTTCTGTTGATGCTTGTGCACAAAAGGGAAAAGCTTCTAAACAAGTAAAACAGCGTGAGAAAATGTTGGAAAAACAAAAAGAGGAGAAAGAAAAAGCTCAAGAGAAGTCTATAGAAGAAGGCAAGAAGAGACACATGAATATTCAGACGAAGGCGACCAAAAAAAGAATGAAAAAAACAGCTAAAAAAGCTGCTAAAGCAAGAGGAGAGAAGAAAGGTTTTTTCTTGTTTAGGATATTTAAGAAAGATTAATTCCCACTTAAATCAAAACGATAAATTATTCTAAAATTAAAAACTAAGCCGTCTTTAAAATCAGGATTAAGTTGCTCTCTATCATCACCAAATCTGAAAGCAGAAATTCCAACATCAACTTTTTCATCATCAGGATAAGCCCTAAAACTTCTGCCAATAGAATGTCCTACTTTTGCTTGTAGCAAAACACTTTTAGTCATTTTGTATTGTAAATATCCAAAAAGTTCGTTGTTTTTCTTTACCACATAACTATTGTATTCACCCAAATAATAACTTCTTACAAAAGCACTAAAAGTTGCTCCAGCACTTATTTTGTTATTGATGCTATAATTAATATCTGCCCAAATAGGTAAGGTAAAGTTAATTTCCCATTTTTCTGTTTTGCGATAAATCCCCAATAATGGAACGAAAAAAGGACCAAACAATTCTTGGTTATAATACAAACCAACACTATAGCTTTTGTTAACAGTATAGTTACGTTTTAGTAAACCTAATAAAC
>CAMPHX010000318.1 GCA_946886085.1 uncultured Flavobacteriales bacterium
CTTTTTTTGAATATTAAGATTTTGAGCAATTTAGTATTAAAATTTATTTTAGTACTAAAAATTTGCTTAGGTTTACACCATGCAATCTCATCTAAAAATAGCACTTGATAATATGCCCTGGGTATTTATTCCCGGTATGTAACGCTGCTATTTTTTGCATACGTTTGTTTCTAAAGACAAACACTTTTTCCCCTCCAATTAGGAGAATTAATTTCATTTTTCAATTTCTTAAATTTTTAAACTTATGAGCAAAATTATTGTATTAGGTGCCGGAATGGTAGGCAGCGCTATGGCTATCGACTTAGCTAAAAAACATGAAGTAACCCTTACCGATGTAAACACATCCACCTTACAACATGTAAAAAATAAATGTCCTCAATTAAACACATTGCAACTAGATGTTACGCAAACAGGAACATTAAAAACAACACTACAACCATTTGATTTGGTAATTTGTGCTGTACCCGGTTTCTTAGGTTTCAATACCTTAAAAAATATCATTGAAGCAGAAAAAAATGTAATCGACATTTCTTTCTTCCCTGAAAATGCACTGGAACTACATGAACTTGCCCAACAAAAAAATGTTACCGCAATAGTTGATTGTGGTGTTGCTCCCGGAATGGACAATATTATTTTAGGCTACTATAACGAACAATTACAACTAACCGATTTTGAATGCCTAGTGGGCGGTTTGCCCAAAGTGAAAAAATGGCCTTTCTGCTACAAAGCTCCATTTTCGCCAATTGATGTGATAGAAGAATATACTCGTCCTGCCCGTTATGTAGAGAATCGAGAAATGATTACCAAAGAAGCCCTTACCGATTGCGAATATGTAGAGTTTGATGGTGTTGGTACGCTAGAATCTTTTAATAGTGATGGATTACGTTCCATTATTTTTACAATGCCACACATCAACAATATGAAAGAAAAAACCTTGCGTTATCCCGGACATGTAGAGTATGTGAAAGTATTAAAATCAAGTGGTTTTTTTGATACGAAACCCATTAATGTAAAAGGTACAGCCGTAGTTCCATTGGATTTTACTTGTACCGTTTTATTCAACGAATGGAAATTAGGTGAAACCGAAGAAGAAATTACAGTGATGCGCGTTACTGTAAAAGGCACGGATAAAAATGGTAAAGCAACAACCGTCATTTATAATTTACATGATGAATATTGTGCTAAAACCAATACTTCTTCTATGGCCAGAACTACAGGCTATACCGCAACTGCAGCTGCCAATATGTTTTTAGAAGGCTTATTTCCCGAAAAAGGTGTTTTTCCACCAGAGTTAGTAGGAAAGCACGAACCATGTTTCAACTATTTTATGGGCTATCTGGAAGAAAGAGGTATTGTTTATAAAAAAACTGTGGAATAAAAACACTTGTCATTAAGTGTAAAAAAGTAATTTCGTCAAAAATTCAATTTACCATGGCACAACGTATAAAGATTAAAGATTTATTTGAAAAGCAACCTATTGGCGAAGAAATTACCGTAATGGGTTGGGTAAGAACAAAAAGAGGTAGTAAAAACGTTGCATTTATTGCATTAAATGACGGTTCTACTATTAAAAACATCCAAATTGTTGTAGAGTTAAATACGAACAATGAAAGCTTAGTTGACAAAGCAACAACAGGAGCAGCAATTGCTGTGAATGGAAAAATAGTAGCCTCTCAAGGTAGTGGACAAGCCATAGAAATTAATTGTACTACTCTTGAAATTTTAGGAGAGGCTAATCCTGAAGAATACCCCTTGCAGCCAAAAAAACACTCGTTAGAATTTTTAAGAGAAATAGCACATTTGCGTTACAGAACCAATACGTTTAGTGCTGTGGGAAGAATTCGTCATGCTATGACTTTTGCCATTCACAAATTTTTTAATGATAAAGGATTTTACAATATCCACACTCCCTTGATTACAGGAACAGATGCCGAAGGTGCCGGAGAAATGTTTCAAGTAACTACCTTGGATATTGCTAATCCTCCAAAAAATGAAGATGGCACCATTAATTACAAAGAAGATTTTTTTGGAAAGCCTGTCAACCTTGCTGTAACTGGTCAGTTAGAAGCTGAATTAGCTGCTTTGGCACTAAGCCAGGTATATACTTTCGGACCAACTTTTAGAGCTGAAAACTCTAACACAACCCGTCATTTAGCAGAATTTTGGATGATAGAACCTGAAGTTGCTTTTGCAGACAACAACGATAACATGGATTTGGCTGAAAAAATGCTAAAATATTGTGTGAAATATGCCTTGGAAAACTGTAAAGACGACCTTGAATTTTTAAGTTCCCGATTAACAGAAGAGGAAAAATCAAAACCACAAGACCAACGTTCTATGGAATTGATTGAGAAATTGCAGTTTGTGTTAGCAAATGATTTCGAAAGAATTACTTACACAGAAGCCATCAATATCTTGAAAAACTCTAAACCCAATAAAAACAAAAAATTCAATTATATTATTGAAGATTGGGGAGCTGATTTACAATCGGAACACGAACGCTTTTTGGTTGAAAAGCACTTTAAAAAACCGGTAATAATCACTGATTACCCTGCTAGAATTAAAGCTTTTTATATGAAATTAAATGATGACGGAAAAACTGTCAAAGCAATGGATATTTTATTTCCGGGCATTGGCGAAATTGTTGGTGGTTCTCAGCGTGAAGAAAGATATGATGTGTTGAAACAAAAAATTGAACAATTTAATATTCCTCACGAAAGTGTTTGGTGGTATTTAGAAACCAGAAAATTCGGAACAGTTCCTCATGCGGGATTTGGACTAGGTTTTGAGCGTTTATTGCTTTTTGTAACGGGAATGACCAACATTCGTGATGTAATTCCATTTCCAAGAACTCCAAAAAATGCAGAATTTTAATTAGAGTCTGTCTATAGTGTCTAACTTCTTCGTTATTCTTGTTTTAAAAACCAGTCATTTGCCCAAGTAAACTCCTGATTTTCAAAACTTCGAAAGCCTCGAATTTGAACATTATAGTTCAGCCTCTTGATTTTATCGACAAATACTATTTTAATT
>CAMPHX010000319.1 GCA_946886085.1 uncultured Flavobacteriales bacterium
GGACTTACTTTATAGGAGCAGGTTTTATTTTACTCTCGCTCTATCCTTTGATATTTTATTACAAAAGATTAATTAACTTAAAACAGCCTGATTAAAATAAAAATTCGTTTTATCAACTTACTCCATTCAACACCATTCGGTATCCTATTCCACGTATATTGACAATTTTCAAATTGGAATCAGCATCCAACTTTTTTCGTAGTTTAGAAATAAAAACATCTAACGTTCTACCTAAGTAACCTCCTTCATCGCCCCAAACTACCTGTAAAATATGTTCACGGTTTACCGTTTGGTTAAGATTAGCGTAAAGTAAATCCAACAAACAAGCTTCTTTACTCGAAAGCTCTTCACTTTTACCTTTATAAAAAAGATTCATCCCCTTTTTATCAAATTGATATTCGCCTATTTGAAGCCAATCTGCATTTATACTTACAGTATTTTTCTTCATTTTGCGATACCATATTACCCCTATCAGTAATAAGCCAATAATAATAAGATATACAAATGAGAAATTGATTGCTGCTAAATTTTTATGAGCTAAAACGGGTGGGCTTTCTTCCTCTAAAATAGTAACATAAACTTTATAACAATCTTTAGGTAATGGACGAGCTTTACATGGAATCATGCTTTCATCCTTTTCTCTACTAATTTCAAAGCTGTGCACCACTTCATTGGTAGAGCATTTTTCCGTTTCAAGAATAAAACTATGCAATGCCTTTATTTCTTCAACCATTTTTATGGCTGCCATAGATAATAAATCAGGTTCAAAACCAAGTTCATTTTCAAATTGAATTAAATATCTCCCTTGATGTTTTTCTATGGGTAAAATCCGAGAAGTACTATCGCCAATCTGAAGCAAAAACTCATCCCCTAACATCCGTATAGCTACTTTGATATGTTGCTCCTTCACATTGGTATCGGTCTTTTTAAAAGACACCAATAAAATCACCAACATAAAACTTCCGATATATTTACCTATACTTCTTAGTTGCATGTTGCAAAACTACTGGATAATGTTGTGTAAATTAAAATAGCAATACATTAAATGGCTTTATTTTACATTAATTTACATTTCTTAACACTCTTCAACATAGTGCAGCTGTACTTTTATCAAATAATCAAAAAACATAATCTCATGAAAAAATTATTAGTAAGCACTTTCTTAATAGCTATAGTTGGCTGTACAACTGCTGAAAATCAGCCGACTCAAGAAAAACAAAAAGAGGAAACTACCCAAAATCCTACACATCAATATGGTGGTTGGTATTGTCCCGATAACTTAAATGGATTTCCTGCGGTAAATATAAAAGAATGGAAAAATGTTCCGGTAATAAACGGTAGGTTACCAACAGAAGAAGAAGCAAAAAGCGGTAAGTCATTGATTTTTGTTGACACCAAAAAATATCCTACTGCCAAAGCCATGGATATAGTATTACCCCAACTTGCCGAATTTTACAACCAATATAGTAAAAAAACAGAAGTTATAATTGTAATACAAGCCATTGAAATACAACAAGATTCAATTGTAGGTTTTCGTTATTTAAATGGAGGAAACGGAAGTGCTCACTACAAGGAAGTAACATTTATTTCTGAAAATGAAGTGGCTAGTATTTCCGATTCTAAATTTGTAAGTTTCGACATAAATATCAATGCATCAGATGATAAAGTTTGGGAAGTAATGACCCAGTCAAAATTTACAACCAAGTTACAGCCCTTATTTGACATCAAAGATTATTTAACTAAAGAATGGAAAACAAAAACAAACATAAACTATAATTATACTAGTCTAAAGAACATGACTAGCGAATATGCCAATAAATTATATGGTTGTTGGTACATTCAAAATGATTATTTAATTGACAGTATTGGTTATGTAGAGAAATTTCTTCTTTTAAGAAATGAAAAAACCAATGAAACCGAATTAAAAATTGTTTGCGGTCCTTTTAATGAGGATTTTGAAATACAGCAATTTGTTTTACACCAATGGGCAGAAAAAGTAAAAGAATTAAGTGAAGAGTAAGCTGATTTTACTCCTCTAAAAAAGCCGAAAACCTACCGATTTTTGGCTTTTTTTAACCTTGACAAAGCCCTGTTTCTAGTTCGCATTGGTAATACGATCTAAGAAATCTGAAAGATGTTGATTAAATTCATGAGGTTGTTCTAAGTTAGATACATGTCCTGCATGATCAATAACCTGAAGTACTGATTCTTTAATATTCGTATTCATCAACTCAGATTGAGCAAGTGGCGTAACTTCATCTTCTCTACCGCAAATAATCAATGTTGGAATGCTTATCTCTTTCAAAATAGAACAAGTTTCTGAACGTTCAGCAAGTGCTACTAATCCCTGTTTGATAATATGTTCCGAATTAGCAAACACAACACTTCTCACTTGTCCAACCAATTCCTTCTTGTTTGTTATTGAATCCTTGTGAAAAACACTTTTAATAAATCCTTCAGTAAAATTGTCTAATCCACCACGTTCTATTTCCTCAATAGTCTTGTAGCGTTTTTCTTTTACTACAGGGGTATCAGAAATACATTGCGTATCACATAGAATCAATCCTTCAAAGCGGTTAGCAAATCTTTTTATTGCATTAAGGGCTATATATCCTCCCATAGATAATCCACAAATAATTGCTTTATCAATACCTAACTTATCCATAAATTGTATCAAATCATCAGCAAATAAATCAATGCTTAAGGATGATTCCTCATCTGTTGATTTTCCAAACCCCCTAATATCACAAGAAATTAAACGATAAGAAAATTTTAAAAAATCAAGCTGATCATACCACATCGTTTTGTCGAAAGGATAACCATGCAGGAAGATAATTGGAATATTCCCCTCACCTACATCATCATAAGATAAATGAAAATTATTTACTGGAATAGTTAAATTGTAACCTTTGTTTTCTGTTTTCATAATAATATGTTGTAAAAGTGTAAACTTATTTATTAAATTTTCAAAATATTTTACATAATTTGTAATAAGAATTACATAATTCATACTTTTTAGTAATACTTAAT
>CAMPHX010000320.1 GCA_946886085.1 uncultured Flavobacteriales bacterium
AATTATTCTTTTTAGTTTAATTATTTTTGGGCTTCAATTTTAATTAAACTAAAAATGGCAGACGATAGATTTCAAGCTCCTGATTATTACAATTTAGACGAGCTTTTAACAGAAGAACACAAACTGATTAGAGATACGGTAAGAGCATGGATAAAAAAAGATGTTTCTCCAATTATTGAAGAATATGCTCAAAAAGCAGAATTTCCGAAGCAAATTATTCCCGGATTAGCAGAAGTTGGTGGTTTCGGACCTTACATACCAGAAGAATATGGTGGACCTGGCTTAGACCAAATTGCTTACGGATTAATTATGCAAGAATTAGAAAGATGCGATTCAGGTGTTCGTTCTACTTCATCTGTACAAAGTTCGTTGGTAATGTATCCTATTTGGAAATACGGCAACGAAGAACAACGTATGCGATTTTTACCCAAATTAGCTACCGGTGAGTTTATGGGATGTTTCGGTTTAACTGAGCCTGACCATGGTTCAAATCCTGGTGGAATGGTAACCAATTTTAAAGATATGGGCGACCATTATTTATTAAATGGAGCTAAAATGTGGATTACCAATGCTCCTATTGCTGATGTAGCAGTAGTTTGGGCGAAAAGTGAAGAAGGTAGAATTCACGGGTTATTGGTAGAAAGAGGTATGGAAGGCTTTACTACTCCCGAAACACATGATAAATGGTCGTTGAGAGCATCTATAACCGGAGAGTTAGTTTTTGATAACGTAAAAGTCCCTAAAGAAAATTTATTACCTAATAAATCTGGATTAGGAGCACCGCTTGGTTGTTTAGATTCAGCTCGTTATGGTATTGCTTGGGGAGCTATAGGTGCAGCAATGGATTGTTATGATTCAGCACTTCGCTATTCTAAGGAGCGTGAGCAATTTGGAGTGCCGATTGCTTCATTTCAGTTAACACAAAAGAAATTGGCTGAAATGCTTACAGAAATTACTAAAGCACAGTTATTGACTTGGCGTTTGGGTGTGTTACGAAATGAAGGAAAAGCTACTTCAGCACAAATTTCTATGGCGAAACGTAACAATGTGGATATGGCACTTAAAATTGCCAGAGAAGCTCGTCAAATACATGGAGCAATGGGTATTACTAGTGAGTATTCTATTATGCGACACATGGCTAACTTGGAGTCGGTAATTACTTACGAAGGCACTCATGATATTCACTTGTTAATTACAGGTATGGATATTACAGGAATTAGTGCTTTTAAGAATGATGGCACTCAGTTTAGTTAATCCTCTCCTTGCGAAACAGAGTGGAGACAAGGAGTCTAGTTTAATACTAATGTCTTTTTCATTAACTGTATCCCTGATATCCCTCTGCGTTCCGTCAGGGAAAGAATCCACTCTGTTTTAAGTATCCGCTTAGAACACACGAAACTACAACGTACCTCTCCTTGCGTAGCTATAGCGGAGACAAGGAGTCCAGACTAATTACTAATACCTTTCTCATTACTGGATCCCTGATCTTCGTTGCACTTCGTCAGGGAAGAAAGAATTAGTAGAAACAATTTAGTAGAAATAAAACTTTATTAAATTTACGCTATGAATCAATACTACGTTTATATTCTAGCAAGTAAAAGGAATGGAACACTTTACATTGGGTTAACTAATGATATTGAGAGGCGAATTTTAGAACACAAACAAAAAGTAGTAAAAGGATTTACAGCGAAATATGATGTGAATATTTTAGTCTATGTTGAAAAATTTGAATCTGCTTTAGAAGCCGCATTAAGAGAAAAAAGAATGAAGAAGTGGAAACGTGCTTGGAAATTGGAGTTAATTGAAAAAGATAATCCTACTTGGAGTGATTTAGCTAAAGATTGGTACTAACCCTCTCCTTGCGTAGCTTCAGCGGAGACAAGGAGTCCAGATTATATCTAATACTTTTTCACATTAATTGGATCCCTGATCTCCACTGCGTTGCGTCAGGGAAGAATTAAAAAGAAATATACTCCTCAGGGTTTAGCGGAATACCATTGTACCACAATTCAAAATGTAAGTGAGGACCTGACGAAAATTCTCCGGTATTTCCAATAATGGCAATAATTTCTCCTGCACTTACCCTGTCGCCAACTTTTTTATGCAAAATAGAATTGTGTTTGTAAACTGAAATTAAATTGTTTTCGTGTTGTAACTGAATAACATATCCTGATTCGTTAGTCCACTCGGCAAAAATTACAGTTCCTTCTAAGGTGGCTTTTATAGGTTCATTTTTAGGTGCCACAATATCAGTTCCCAAATGTTTATTAATAGATTTCATGTTAAACGAATTGGTAATGGTTCCTTTTAGCGGACTATAAAAAATAAAACTGCTTATGGTAGATGGGTTTTTATTTGCCGAAGCAAAAAGGTTGTATTTTTCTTCGGTTTCTACCATACTTCTTAAAATAGAATCTTCCTGACTCCTAAGATTGGTAATGCTTTTATAATCTAAACTAGAATCTATATGTGTTTCCTGATTAAAATCTATAGGATTACCTTGAATAATGTTTTTAATGTTATCAATATACAATTGTTTTTCTGCCAGCACAACTTCCATAGAATCTACTTTAAGCGCATTTTGAAGTCCTGTTTTTCTAACATTTACATTAGCATAACCCGGAATAAATTCTCTAAGTGGAGTAAAAGCAATTAGTAAAGTAACTGATGTAATTAAAAAAATGATGGAAACACCAACAATAGAAAATACATTAAGTCTAGATAGACGAAGCGAAATTTTTTCTTCAAAAGTATCATCGTTTAGAATTACCAAACGGTACTTATGCTTCAACTTTTGAAACTTCTTTTTCTTTGGGCGACTCATTTATTTTACTCTTCTGTTGAAAATATTTTGACAAATGTAGGTAAAAACTAAAAAAACCATTACTCAAACCTTAGATAAAACAAAAATGTTAGCTTTTTTTAACACCAGCAATTTACTTAAATCTTGTGTTATTAAATCAACTTAAAAATCATCACTTAAAATTTAATTAGCTAAATTTGTCGGTTCAACTAAGTCAATATGACAG
>CAMPHX010000321.1 GCA_946886085.1 uncultured Flavobacteriales bacterium
AGTAAGAAATTACTCTGAAAGATAGTTACTTAGCAATAGATGCACTGATTTGCCATCATTGCCAAGTAAAGGTTTCAAAAATATGTTCAATATCTTTTTGAATATATTCCAACACGGGTTGTATGGAGTCTTGATTGGGAATATTATTGAAATACAAAGAGCCTCTTATAAAATGGTTGTTACTATCCGTTAAATGAAACTGGTAAGAAGAAGCGGTATTTCCTTCAATTTCATAAACTAAGCCGTAAACGTTTCTTTCTGGGAAAGAAATGGTGTTTTGTTCAATATCAAATGCTTTTACGGTGTGTTTAAAAGCTAATGTTCGGGAGTCTTCTAAATAATCGTTAATGTTATTGTTTACAGGTTTGTAACTCATGTAAATACTTGCATTTAGACTAGTAAAATTGATGTCGAACCAACAAGGGGTTTCCGTTTGGTTTGGATTACGAGTTATGTTGGCATAAATAGGAATTTCAAACTGAAAAGGGCATTCTAAATCAGTAGTTTGGTATTTTTTTTCGGGTAAATCTATTCTGAAATAACCAGTAGGTTTTGGGGTGTAATTATCCGATTCGCAAGCTGCAAAAAAAATAATAATTAGAAGAAGTAATATCGTGTTTTTCATTTTTTAGTCATTATTCGTTAATCTAATTACACACCCCTGCCCCTCTCAAGAGGGGAATCCAACGCTCATTTCCAATACCATCTTAACCTTCCCAAAGGGAAGGAATTTCCCCTCCTTTTTGGGGTTAGGGGAGGATAATTTCTAATTTCCAATCCTCAAATCAATCTCCCCTTTAAAAACCATTTCTGCTGGACCAATCAACCAAATGTCAATAAATTTATGGTTGTCTCTTTTAAAAGCTACTTTTAATTGACCACCTTCCGTCTGGACATTAATTTTTGAAGCTCCTAAGTTGTTTTTATGTGCAATGCTTAGTGCAGCAGCAGTAACACCTGTTCCGCAAGATAATGTTTCGTTTTCTACCCCTCTTTCGTAAGTTCTAATTCTCACCGTATTATTGTCTTCCTGACAAATAAAATTTACATTGGTTCCTTCAGCTTTAAATCTTTCCGAATATCTTATTTCAGCTCCTTTTTGTGGGACATCAATTTTGTCAATTTCGTTGGTTTCTACAATGTAATGAGGCGATCCGGTATTGATAAAATAGTAATCTGTGCCTTTTTCGATTGTTTCAACATCGTGCATTTTTAGACTTACTTCATTGTTTTTATTTATCCATGCTTCATGTTCTCCATCGGTAGAAAGAAAAAATGCTTGACTTTCAATAATTTCTAAGAATTTGGCAAAAGCAACTGCACATCTGCTACCATTTCCGCAAAAGCTTTGAGAGCCATCAGCATTAAAATAAATCATGTTAAAATCTAACTCATCATGGTTTTCAATTAAAATGAGTCCATCTGCTCCAATACCAAATTTTCGGTCGCACAATTGTTGAACAAGAGCAATATTTTTCTTGTCGAATGGATGATTTCTGTTGTCTATCATCACAAAATCGTTGCCTGTGCCTTGGTATTTATAAAAAGTTATGGTTTTCAATTTACTAATAAAGATTTGATGGTTGTTGATGTAAAATTCAAAGTTAGTCCAATTTATATCGTCTGGAAGACTTTTTTTCTGAAAGTTTTCTTTTTTCGTTTAGCCGTTGTTCTTTTGAGGCTTTAGAGGGTTTTGTTTTCTTTCTGGCAACTTTGGGAGTTAATGCTTTTTCTATTAAGGTTAAAAAACGTTCAATCGCTATTTCTTTGTTTTTAAGTTGGTTTCTGGTAGTGTCAGCTTGTAGTCTGAATATTCCAAGATTGTTAATTCTGTTTTTAAGTTTATCTAAAATGAGTTGTTTTTGTTCATCAGAAAGTACTTGAGAGTTTTCTACATTAAACAGCAACTCTACTTTTGTGGAAACTTTATTTACATTCTGCCCGCCTGCACCGCCACTTCTACTAGTGGTAAATGTTAGTTCTTTTATGAGAGCTGTTTTGTCCATTATTAATTTTCTATCTCGAGCTTAAAGCCAACGCCATGAATGTTGGTGATGGTTATTTTTTTATCATCGCTAAGGTATTTTCTTAGTTTAGAAATAAACACATCCATGCTTCTACCGCTAAAATAATCGTCATTCCCCCAAATGTTTTTCAATATCATTTCTCTGGGAGCAATATCGTTTTTGTGCTTACATAAATAACTCAATATTTTAGTTTCTTTTTTGGTTAAGCTTCTTTCGCTATTTTTATGTTTAAGGAGTTGATTTTTAATATCTAATTCGTAATCGCCAATAATGTATGAGTTTACTTCCTCTTCATCTTCTTTTGATAGCAAATTGGAACGTCTTAATACGGCTTCTAATCTTAAAACAAACTCTTGAAAATCGAACGGTTTGGTAATATAATCATCGGCACCAACGGTAAAACCTCTAACTTTATCGGGTTGTAAAGATTTGGCAGTTAGAAAAATAATTGGAATCTCAGGATTAATATCCCTGATGGTTTCAGCAACTTCAAAACCACCTTTTTTAGGCATCATCACATCTAAAATACAAGCATCAAAATTATTGTTTACAAAGGTTTTTAGTGCTTGTTCGCCATCAATACACAAGGTAACTTCATATCCCATTGCTTTAAGATTATCTTGAACAACAAAACCTAAATTGGTATCATCTTCGGCTAGTAAAATGTGTAGTTTTTTATTGTTTCCCATACTTTTCTATTTATTGTTTACTTTAAGTGGCAATTTAATAATAAATGTAGAACCTTCATTCTTTTTACTAACTAATCTTACGTTTCCATTATAAAATTCAACAATGGTTTTTACATAATTTAATCCTAAGCCAAATCCTTTAATATTATGTATATTTCCTGTTGGTTCTCTGTAAAATTTCTCAAAAATATGTTTTTGTGCTTCATCAGAAATACCTACACCATTATCTCTTATACTAATTTCTATCCCATTTTTGTATGGAGAAGTACTTATTGTTATGATAGGGTTTTCAGGTGAATACTTTATAGC
>CAMPHX010000322.1 GCA_946886085.1 uncultured Flavobacteriales bacterium
TAAAACAATAAAAATTAACGAATAATAAATATCTACATATGAAAGCAGCAGGAATTATATTATTGGTTATTGGTCTTATTGGAACTATTGTTTTTGGCTATCAAGCTGCCCAAGATTCAGAAAGTTTTAGTTTATTTGGTATGGACGTAGCAGTTAGTAAAGCCGATTGGACTCCCCTAATTATCAGTGGAGCTATACTTGTGTTAGGTTTAATAATCACTTTTCTTAAAAAAAAATAGACAGCAATGGCTACGAAAAATAAGACTACCGAAACAGCAGTTAATGTAATTGATTTTATTAACTCGTTTGTAGATAATGACCAAAAGAAAGCCGATAGTTTTCAGCTAATTGAGTTGATGACTAAATGGTCGGGGTTTGAACCTAAAATGTGGGGACCAAGCATTATTGGTTTTGGCAGTTATCATTATAAATATGCTAGCGGATACGAAGGAGATGCTCCTCTTATTGCTTTCTCTCCCCGTAAAGTTGCATTTTCTCTTTACGTCTTCTCTCCCACCGAAAAAAACAAACATTTATTAGAAGGTTTAGGAAAATATAAAATAAGCAAAGCTTGTATTTATATCAAAAAACTATCCGATATCAATACCAATATCTTAGAAAAACTTTGTAAAACCTCCATTGACTACCTCAATGAACACCATGAATGTGCTTGTAGAGAAAAATAGAAACAATAACATTTTTAAGGTTTTTATCTTGATAAACACTTTCTTATACTAAAACTCCGCCTTAAAAAAATCGAGTGATTCTAAATCTACCATATGTACATCTTCATAGTAAAAATGTAAGATTTCTGCATAGGTATAACCCATTTTCGCCATACGCATAGCTCCTTCTTGGCAAAGTCCTACGCCATGTCCGAAACCTTTGCCTTGCAACACCACAAAATTGCCTTCTGTTTTCACATCAAATTGTGCCGATTTTAGTTTCCAATCGGTTCTTACCTTTACAAAAGGGATTTGCACATTTTGCTTTTCAAAAAAACGCTCCCTCCCTATCTGAAAATATTCGTAATCGCAACTGTCTTTCAAAATTTCTTTAGGGTAACCATTTGTTATCAAATAATTTGCCCACTCATTTTTAGCTATTTTTTTCTGCCAAACAGCATTATTTTCGCTCAAACAAAAGCTATCTTTTACCGAACGTAAATAATACAATTCCTGATGCCAAACTTCTTCAGAATTAGCAGATTGACCACCGCAATTTGAATAAAAGGTTGCCGTAATTAAATTAATGTCACTATCTACAATTACCGTGTTGGAAGTGAGTAATGCCGATTGTTTTATTTGTTCCGATTTGGGTTTTCCATGATACGCTTGACAATGCACCTTATCGCACAAACTAAAGCCTTCAGTTTGATGCTTGTTAATGTTTTTCAATGCATAAGTGCGACAAATAATGGCTTGCAATTTAAAATATTCTTCCGGTGGACTTTTACCCACCTCGGCTTCCACTACTCCGGCTACATAATTATCGATGTTAATGTTGTTTATCAGTTGTAAATAACTGTGAAAAGGATGTGCTTTAATAAACAAGTTATCTTCATACTGAATAATTTTCCCAACAGGTTTATTAGTCTTGAGTTTAAAGGCATTTTGGTTGCTTACTCCAATAATTCTAATTTTGTTAAAATGTCCGTAATCCTTATCTAGCGTTTTTAAAAATACTTTTTGGTTTCTGTAGGAAATTTCAATAATTTCAGTATTGTCAATATCGAGCAATTTACCACTTTCTGTATAAACAACATATTTGCCGATTTGAGGATAAAAAACAAATGAAGTAACCGCTTGTTTATCTAAAATGCCAATGTTTATCAACTCTGCTTTAGCAGTAATAACAACAAAAAACAGGAGGATTAATATGGTAATTTTTCTCAACAACACAAAGTCAAAAATAAGTTAAAGGCAAAGTTTAATAACACAAAAGCGTAGAAGTTATGCACACACTGTTTTTAATAGTGAAACCAGCAACAACTCCTCGTGCGAGGGCAACCGAACAAACGGTGCGAAATCCTGCGTAATCGGATCAGGAAATGCGGTGACAAATGGGTAAAAATTACAAAGGATTTGGCGTTTGTTCTTGATTTTTAGCTCTTTTTATCAAGAAAAAGAGCGTTATAATGAAATTTGTGTCAACACTCCTATTATAACACAATACTTCTAGACTCCTTGTCTTCGCTTTGCTTCGCAAGGAGAGAAGCTACCTTCCCTGAAGGAGTGAAACGGAGATCAGGGATCTAGCATACAATGATAACTCACTCGGCACAGTCAAGCAAGTGGATATAAAATTAATACTTCAAATGAAAATCAACCAATTCATTTATAGGTTGTTGAATAACTTTTCCTAAAATAACCCCATAATCTTTTGCTATTAAAGCAATATGTTGCTGAAAATAAAAGCCTATAGAACCTACAATGTGTAAAGGATATTGTTGATAATTGGGATACAAAACAATGTATTGCTTAAAAAACTCATGAAAACTTTGATGAATAATCGCATTAATCTCGGCTTCGTTTTCATGCTTTAAAATGAATTGAGCAAAACTTGCCAAAAACCTGTTGGGTAAAGCTTGTTTATATACTTTATCTAAAATAATGTTTAAATTAAGTTCGGGAAAAGTGTATTTAAAGTCTGTGCTCACCTTGTCAGGTAACTGCCCATGAAGCAATTTTTTAATAAACAGTTTACCCAAATGCACTCCACCACCTTCATCACCCAATATATATCCCAAAGCAGGAATGTTGTGTGTAATGTCTGTTCCGTTATATAAACAGGTGTTCGCTCCTGTACCTAAAATAGCTACCAAACCAGACTCTTTTTTACAAACAGCCCTTGCAGCAGCCAATAAATCATGAGCCACCGTTATGTTAGCATTCGTAAAAAATTGAGCAAAAATAGCGGCTAAAAATTCTTGTTTTTCGGCTGAAGAACAACCTGCTCCATAAAAAAACACTTGTTCCACTTCCTCTTTTTTTGCTGATAATAT
>CAMPHX010000323.1 GCA_946886085.1 uncultured Flavobacteriales bacterium
GATTTACGAATTAAATATGGGTGAGGCAACTTAAAAGAATTTCTTAAAATTCTTTTAATCAATCAAATATTCAGAATTTTCATCAGGAATTCGGATATTACGATAGCCTTTCTCCATTAATTTTTCTCTAAATTCTTGTTGTACTTCATAGGTTCCGTGGACTAAAAACATTTCTTTAATAGTTGCCGGATGCTGACAGCTTAAAAAGTCTATCATTTCCTCATAATCTCCGTGAGCACTATATTCTGTTATTACTTCAATATCGGCTTTTACATCTATTTCTTCTCCGTAAATTTTCACCTGTTTTGTTCCTTGCATTAACCTGTTTCCTAAGGTAAATGGAGCACAATAGCCAACAATTAAAACTGTATTTTTTTTGTTGCCCAAATTATTTTTAAGGTGATGTACCACTCTTCCGGCCTCCATCATTCCCGATGCTGAAATAATAATACAAGGTTCATCAGAATTATTGATAGCTTTAGATGCTTCCACATCTCTAATATATAACAAACCATTAAAACCAAAAGGATTAGGGTCTTTTTTCATGTATTCTCTTATCTCTTCATTATACGCTTCCGGGTGATTTATTAAAATTTGTGTAGCATTTGTAGAAAGTGGACTATCAACATAAACAGGTATTTTAGGTAGTTTTCCAGCTGATTCTAGTTGGTCTAAGGCGTAAATAATTTCTTGGGTTCTTCCCAAGCTAAAAGCAGGAATAATCAATTTACCTTTCTTTTCCACGCAAGTGTAATAAACAATATTTAAAAGTTTATTAATGGTTTTTAAAGTGCTTTCGTGCAGACGGTTACCATAAGTAGATTCGCAAATAATATAATCGGCAGGAGGGAAAGGTTTAGGACTTTTAATAATATGGTGTTGTTTTCTGCCAATATCACCGGTATAACACAATGTATGAATTTTTCCTTCTTCTTTAATTTTTAGATTTACAGCTGCTGCTCCTAAAATATGTCCAACTATGGTAAAACATACCTCAATTTCATCATCAATCTTAAACCAATCATCATAATTTTTTCCTACAAATTGTTGTAGTGCTATTTGAGCATCTTCAATGGTATAAAGAGGATCAATAGGGTCTAATTCTTTTTGTATTCGTGTTCTGTTAATATATTTTACATCCGATTCTTGAATATGAGCACTATCAACTAACATTATCTCACAAAGATCTAATGTTGCAAGCGTACAATAAACCTTTCCTTTAAACCCTTTTTTCACTAAGTATGGAATAGCTCCAGAATGGTCAATATGAGCATGAGAAAGAATACAATAGTCAATTTCTGACGCTTCAAAACCTAAGTCTTTATTGTAATTTTTTCGTTTAGCATCTTCACCCTGAAACAATCCACAATCTAGTAAAATCTTTTTTCCGTTTCTGGTTGTAATCAAATGCTTACTTCCGGTAACTGTTCTTGCTGCTCCTTTAAATTCAATTTTCATAGTAATGTGTATCTATGTTGTAAAGATAGCTATTGTAAACTAAATTAAATAAGTTTAATTTTATAAATATTTTTGCGAGAGTAGTAATTTTGATAATGATAGGTAGAAGAAGGAAAGTAGAATTGAGAACAAAAAAGTTGGATATCGATTATAAGCTCATAAACCTTCTAAACTGTATAAACTTTTAAACTAGGTAAATGAAACGAGCCATGAGAAAACCTTTAACACAAAGGAGAATGATAATAGGTGAGTTCGATCTAACTAATTTAATAAAATAAAAATACACAGATGAAATTAGATATATTAGCCATAGGCATTCATCCCGATGATGTAGAGTTGAGTTGTGCCGGAACAATTTTAAAACATGTTCAGTTAGGAAAAAAAGTAGGTATTTTAGATTTAACTCACGGAGAGTTAGGTTCTAGAGGAAGTGCTGAGTTGCGTTTGCAAGAAGCTAAAAAAGCAGCTTTAATTTTAGGTGTTCACACCAGAGAGATTTTAAATTTTGCTGATGGTTTTTTTGAGAATAATAAAGCACATCAGTTGGCTATTATAAAAATGCTCAGACTTTATCAACCGGATATTGTATTGGCAAATGCTACTTCAGATAGGCATCCTGACCATGGGAGAGCTGCTAAATTAATTTCTGATGCTTGTTTTTATTCCGGGTTAAGAAAAATTGAAACCGATATTGAAGGTTTTCCTCAGGAACATTGGCGCCCCAAAGTGGTGTACCATTATATTCAGGATAGATATATGAAACCTGATTTTGTGGTTGATGTAAGCGAATTTGTAGATAAAAAGATGGAAGCTATTGCGGCTTATAGTTCCCAGTTTTTTAAGGACAATGACAATGAGCCGGAAACGCCATTAACCACTAAAACCTTTATGGATTTTATTAAAGGTAGAATGGTAACCCTTGGTAGAGAAGCAGGCTTCGATTATGCAGAAGGTTTTGTTACCGAAAGAGTAGTGGGTGTTGAAGATATTACAGTTCTGAAGTAACTAAAATTAAAGAGGTTTTTTGATAAGAGCCATACTACTCAAAATTTCTGACTTACCTAATTTCCTTTTGCTTCCCTGACGAAACAAAGTGGAGATCAGGGATCCAGTATCAATTTATTATAATTAACAGTATAATATTTTTAGGTATATGGTTATTAGGCTGGACTCCTTATCTCCGCTACGCTTTGTAAGGAGAGAGTATATTTGTGTTTGTTGTATTACTTCACAAATTCAGCACATAAAATACTAGTTGCTATAGCTACATTTAGTGATTCTGCATGTCCAAACTTTGGAATGGAAATTTTTTCATGAATGTAAGGAAATAATTTAGGGTTTATACCTACCGATTCGTTGCCCATAAGCAATACGGAATTGTCGGCACGAAGTGTTGTAGTAAAACAATTTTTTCCATCTAACAATGCTCCATAAACCTGTAAATGTTTATTTTCTTTAAAAAAATCAACCAACGAAGTAAAATCAATATTTAATCTAAAAATAGAACCCATAGTAGCTTGTACTACTATCGGATTATAAATTT
>CAMPHX010000324.1 GCA_946886085.1 uncultured Flavobacteriales bacterium
GCCAGAGACCTTTTTGGAGAGTGGCATGAATTTACAGGAAAAGTAACCTTACTTAGATAGATATAAATTTTTTAAAATAATCAACAGCCCATTAGTTTAAACTAATGGGCTGTTGTATTTAAATGAAAGCACTATTTTTAGTAATATTGACCTTTAATAATTTAATGAAATAAATATGTCAACAGCTGCTAAGATAAACGAATACATTCAAGGGAATAAGCAACGATTTTTAGATGAATTAATAGATTTATTGAAAATTCCATCAATAAGTGCTGATTCAAAATACAACAAAGAAACTTTCCAAACAGCTGAAGAAGTTAAAAAAAGATTAGTAGAAGCAGGTGCAGATAATGTTGAAATTTGCGAAACGAAAGGGCATCCTGTTGTTTATGGAGAAAAGATAATAGATGCTGATTTGCCTACTGTTTTAATTTATGGTCATTATGATGTTCAACCACCAGACCCGCTTGATTTATGGACTTCGCCACCTTTTGAACCTGTAATTAAGAAAACCGAAAACCATCCTGAAGGAGCTATTTTTGCTAGAGGAGCTTGTGATGATAAAGGACAAATGTACATGCATGTAAAGGCTTTTGAAGCAATGATGAAGACTAACACACTTTCATGCAATGTTAAGTTTATGATTGAAGGAGAAGAAGAAATAGGGTCACAAAATTTAGAAACGTACATTAAAGAAAATAAAGAAAAGCTTAAAGCAGATGTTATTGTAATTTCAGATACAGGTATCATTGCAAATGATATTCCATCAATTACAGTAGGGCTTAGAGGATTAAGTTACATGGAAGTTGAGGTTACAGGTCCAAATAGAGATTTACATTCAGGTTTATACGGAGGTGCTGTTGGTAATCCTATAAATATTCTTTGTGAAATGATAGCTAAGTTAAAAGATGAAAAAAATAAAATTACCATACCAGGTTTTTATGATAAAGTAGAGATTATTAGTCAAGAAGAAAGAGCCGAAATGGCAAAAGCTCCATTTAGTTTAGAAGCGTACAAAAAATCTATTGGATTAACTGATATTGATGGGGAAGAAGGTTATACAACAAATGAAAGAAATTCTATTAGACCAACCTTAGATGTAAATGGAATTTGGGGAGGATATACTGGTGAGGGTGCTAAAACTGTTTTGCCTTCAAAGGCGTATGCTAAAATTTCTATGAGGTTAGTACCACATCAAGATTCTGATGAGATTTCTGATTTATTTACAGCATATTTTAAAAGCATTGCACCACCATCAGTAAGCGTAAAGGTTACTCCACATCATGGTGGAACACCTTATGTAACTCCAATTGATTTTTCAGGATATTTGGCTGCTAAAAATGCTATGGAAGCTACTTTTGGAAAAATACCAATACCAGTTAGAAGCGGAGGGAGCATTCCTATTGTTGCTTTGTTTGAACAAGTATTAGGGTTAAAATCTGTTCTAATGGGTTTTGGATTAGATTCTGATGCAATTCACTCTCCTAATGAACATTATGGTGTATTTAATTATTTTAAAGGAATAGAAACGATACCGTTGTTTTTTGAGCAATTTGCTAAGTTACAAAAATGAGAAAGCTGAAAATCATCATCGCTTTATGCTTTATTCTGTCGCTTTTTAGTTGTATGGAATATAAAGAAGTTGAACTTATTGAGGTAAAACAAGTAGTGGTTAAGGTGTTTTCGATGAAGGAAATTAGGCTTGCAGCGTATATGCAAATTCATAATCCAAACAATTATAGAATTGCTATAACAGAAGCTGATATGGAGCTTTTTGTTAAAGGTAAAAAAATAGGAAATGCTAGGCTAGACAATACCATAATTCTTCCTAAGAATTCCAACGAAGTGCATGAAGCTCTTGTATTTACTCCAATGAATGAAATGCAATCGAATGCTATTCCTACAATACTTGGTTTAATTGGTCAGCCAACGGTGCCCGTAAATGTTAAAGGATATGTTAAAGGAAAAGTGAAAGGAATTGCTAAAAAAATTCCTGTTGAATTTACCGAGAATGTTCGATTAAAGCAATAACTCAGGTTAATAGATTTTTATAAAAATCATTTTCTATCGCTTCACTTCTTTTAACCACTTTTTTTGCCCACTCAATTAATAAATCGGTTTTTTCTTGGTCGGTTAACTGCCAATTAATGTCAGATGATTTAAGTCGTTTGGAAATTTCATACATACAAATTGCTCCCGAAACGGAAATGTTTAAACTTTCTGTAAAGCCATACATAGGTATTTTTACGTGCTCGTCAGCATTGTCTAATACTAAATCAGACAATCCATCTTGTTCAGTACCAAAGAATAATGCAAATTTATTGTCAATAGGAATATTTTCAATTAAATAGCTATCTGCATGTGGTGAAGTAGCATAAATTTTATAGCCTTGTTTTCTTAATTGATTGATGCAACTTAGCGTATTATTTTCTAATTCATTATGCTTGTGAATATCTAGCCATTTTGAAGCTCCCATAACCACTTTTGGATTAATGTTGTATTCGTTTTTATTTTCAATAATATGTACATTTTGAACACCAAAAACATCACAACTTCTTAAAATAGCACTTGCATTATGTGGCTGAAAAATATCTTCTAAAACTACTGTAATATGATTCGTTCTGTTTGAAATAACTTCTTGAAATATAGTTTGTTTGTTTTCAGAAACAAAACTTAGTAAGTGGTCTAAAAATGCTTTATTTTTTATTGTCATAATAAAACAAAAGTATTAAAAAAGCTTAAAACCTGAACTTGATATTTTTCAAAAATGAAAATATGTCAGTAGCTTTTGGTAAATAAAATTAAAATTAAGACTAAAAACAGCTATTTGTGCAATTATGTCATACCATAACAACTTAAAATCTCGTGGCATAAAATATGACAAGTGCATATCACATTAAAATTATTATTAACCAAAAACTATAAAAATATGTCATTAAAAATTAAACCATTGGCAGACAGAGTAATTGTGTTACCTGCTGCGGCTGAAGAAAAAACC
>CAMPHX010000325.1 GCA_946886085.1 uncultured Flavobacteriales bacterium
ATTTACTACTTCTTCTTTTCGATATTAAAAACTCTATAATTAGCAATACTAAGCTGATTAGTAAAAATAACTGAAACCTATCATCGTAATTTTTAAAGACTTTGCTGCCAAATTCTTTTTTCTCCATTTTGTTTATTTCATTCATAATAATAGATAAACCTGCATTGGCATTGGTTGCTCTTACATAAGTTCCTTCTCCGGCAGCTGCAATTTCTTGAAGCATCTTTTCATTTAACTTAGAAACGATAGTATTGTTGCTGTTATCAGTTCTAAATCCTACTTGTCTGCCATTTTGGTAAATAGGAAGTGGTGCACCATTTTCAGACCCCATACCAATAGTATGTACAATAACATCATTCTCTAAAGCATTTGCAGCAGCTCCCAACGCATCGTCTTCATGGTTTTCTCCATCGGTAATAACAATAATGGCTTTGCTGGTTTCGGCTTCGGGGTTAAAAGAGCGAAGAGCTAAATCAATGGACTTTCCTATAGCTGTACCCTGAACAGGAACTATGTCTGTACCGATACTTTCTAAAAATAATTTTGCCGAAGAATAATCGGAAGTTATAGGAAGTTGAACATAAGCTTCTCCTGCAAAAATGATAATTCCTAACCTGTCGTTTTCTAGTTTTTCTATAAGCTGATAGATTGCTCTTTTAGCTCTTTCTAATCGGTTAGGAGAGAGATCCTCTGCCAACATACTGTTAGAAACATCTAAGGCTATCATTAAATCAACACCTTCACGTTTAATCTCTTCGGCTTTTGAACCATATTGCAAGTTTGCCAAACCAATAAACAATGAAATGATGGCAAGTAAGTAAAACACAAACTTAATCGTAGGTTGGTATTTAGCTACTTCGGGAGTTAATCTTTTTATTAAGTGGTGACTGCCAAATTGTTTCAATTTTTTCTTTTTCCATTGTTGAAACAATAAAAAAGCAACAATTAGCAATGGAATAACCACAGCTAAAGCATACAGAAATAATATGTTTTCAAATCTAAACAATGCTTTTATAAAGTGTTTTGGTTAATAAAAATTCTATTAATAAAGCACAAGCGGCTAAAATGGCAAATGGTAAAAACTTTTCTGATTTTTTTCTGTAATCAGTAACGTTAATTTTAGATTTTTCCATTTGGTCAATTTCTTTGTAAATTTCTTCTAATTCTTTATTGCTCTTAGCTCTAAAATATTTTCCATCAGCCATTTCAGCTATTTGAGTCATTGTTTCTTCATCAATTCTTACCGGTACATCTTGATATTGTTTTCTACCAAATTGATCAACATAAGGAGTAGGAGCAGTTCCTGTTGTACCTACACCAATAGTATAAACTCTTACACCAAATTCTCTGGCAATTTCTGCTGCTGTAACCGGAGGAATAGAACCTGAGTTATTAATTCCATCAGTAAGTAAAATAACTACTTTACTTTTGGCTTCACTATCTTTTAATCTGCTTACTGCTGTTGCTAAGCCCATCCCAATTGCGGTTCCATCTTCAATCATACCGTTTTGTATGCTCGAAAAAAGATTAATAAGTACATCATGGTCGGTAGTTAGTGGACATTGAGTAAAGCTTTCGCCAGCAAAAACAACCAAGCCCATTCTGTCGTTAGATCTATTGGAAATAAATTCCATGGCAATATTTTTACACGCTTCCAAACGATTAGGTTTAAAATCTTCTGCTAACATACTTCCTGAAACATCAATACTCAATATAATATCAATCCCTTCGGTAGAAACATCTTGCCAACTTGATGATGTTTGTGGTCGGGCAATAGCTGTTATTAAAGCAGCGATACCAATAATTCGTAGTAAAAATATACTATGTCTGGATTTGGCTAAAAAAGTAGAAGTTAGATTTTCGTTGGTGCTGAGTTTAACACTTCCTTGGTGTTTTTTCAGTCTTAAAATATACCAAATAATCAGCAACGGAATAATGAGCAGTAACCAGAAAAAGGTTGGATTAGCAAATGATATGTCGTACCAAAAATCAAGCATGTGTATTGTTGTTTTCAGGTTCAATCACTTTTGTAGCTTCAATAAATGCAATGGCATAATTGATACTATTTTCATTTTCATTTGCCAACGGTTGCTCCTTAGCAAATTTTACTAAATCGGCTAGGGTAAGTGTTTGCGAAAGTTTTAGTTTTAAATCTTCTGGAATTTGATGTAGCCTTAATCCGTGCATAATTTCCGAAGTGGTTTCTTCTAACGCATTTACTTGGTATCTTTCTTCAATATATTCTCTCAATATTTCAGAAATTTCTGAATGATAAGCTTTTATTTTTCCATTCTGCCATAACTGTTGCTCGTTTAGCTGCCTTAATTTTCCTAAAGCAATTTCGTGGATAGGTATTTTTGGGATAACCTTTTCTTCAACAACAACAGGTTTTTCTCTTCTTAAATATCTTATTAAAAAGAAAACACCAATAAGAGCGGCTAAAATAGCTGCTAACCACATCCAATTGTCTTTTAACCAATCTTTAATAGAAAACGGTTCGGAAAGCGGTTTTTTAATATCGAAAATAGCATTGGCAGTATCTACTTCCATACTTTGTACTTCTAGCAAAAGTGGGTCGGATTCAATAGTATCGCCATCAACGATAAATTGGAAGGGAGGAATTACGTAATATCCTGAATCGAAACTGGTAATAAGTAATGATTTAGATTGAGCAAAAAGTCCGTTGGCATCAGCAACAGAAGTGTCTACATTAGATTGAGAAAGTACTTCAATCTCTTTAATAATAGTATCGTTTAGCTGCGGAAAGCTAATTTGTGTATTTTTATTTTGATAAGTGGCAATAAAGTGAAATTGTGTTTGTTCACCAATCATTAAAAAATTAGTATCTAAAACGGCTTTTACCGCTACATTTTGACCTAAAAGAGCAAAGCTTGGTAGCAATAGTGCAACAAATATGTAAATGAATTTTCTCACCCTCTTTTCTTGAATAAAGTCATTAATGGTTTAACATAATCTTGATGTGTTCCGATAGAAGC
>CAMPHX010000326.1 GCA_946886085.1 uncultured Flavobacteriales bacterium
GATATACGTTTGATAAAATTATTTTTTACGGAATATCATTAGGCTCTGGTATAGCAGCTAAGTTGGCTCATGAAATCACTCCTAATAAATTAATATTAGAAACACCGTACTATAATTTTTATGATGTTTCCAAATTTCATTATCCATATTTGCCCAACTCTATTTTATTGCACTACCAATTTAAAACCAATAAATGGTTGCCTGAAATAAAAGTACCTATATACTTAATACATGGAACAGAAGATGAGACTGTTCCTTACGATATGAGTGTAAGACTTAAAAAATTAGGAGAAAACATTGATTTATGTACTGTAGAATATGGTTCTCATAACAATCTAAACACTTTTGAAGAATATCAAAAATATTTAGATAAAGTACTCAATTAAAGGATTTATCCTAAATCAATTCTAATAAATTATTTATTTAATCGAAATTATTTATACATTTGTCGGAGGATAAGTAAATTTACTTATTAGAAGTACAAATTAATTTACAAAGCATAAAAGTTAAAACAGATTAACACATGAAACGAGCCATGACAAATCTTTAACCCAAAAGAGGATGTTTATTAGCGAGTTACATATGACATTAAAAAAACAATAAATTTATTTACATATGAAAAGAAATTTAAAATACACAATAGCTATTATTGCAGCGTTTCCAATGTTAATGTACACATCTTGTACTGAAGATAAACCGATGGAAGAAGAAGTTGAAGTGGAAATTGTTACTGACGAAAAACCACAAAACGAAAAGTTTTATCAAATTCCGGCTCCGGATGAAATGTTTGGATTTATAAAAAAATCAGGGTTAACTTACAATAAAGCGCTTATTAACTCTCCGCAGAAGCAAACAAGCTATACAACACCATTAGAACAAACTATGATTTTTGGTGTGTACTCAGCCGATTTAGCTTATACAGCAGCTTATGAAGAGTTTAATGAATCTATTAAATATTTTGCAATTATTCAAAAAATGGCTGAGAACATTGGTATATCAGGTGCGTTTAATGAAGAGTTGATGAACAATATTAAAAATAACTTAGATAAACCTGAACAATTATTAGAAAACTCTAATGATTCTTATTTTTCTGTTGTAGATTATTTAGAACAAAATGAGCAAGGAGATAAATTAGGAATTATTGCAGCAGCAGGATGGTTAGAAACAGTTTACATAGTTGCCAACTCTATTGACTACAATAAAAATGAAGCAGCTTTGCAACGATTAGCAGACCAGAAGCTTACGCTTGATAATTTATTGATGTATTTAGATAAACACAACGAAAGTGCAGATGTTAAAGAAATGACTGGAATGCTAAAAGAATTAGAAGTAGTGTTTGAACCTGTAGTAGAAAAAGATGCTAATTCATCGGGAATTACATTAAAGAAAAAAGGTGAAGGAAAAATGGTGTTAGGTGGAGGAAGTTCATTAAAAATTTCTAAAGAACAATTTGAAGCCATTAAATCTAAAGTAACTGAATTAAGAACTAAGATTGTTAAATAAGTAGTATATCAATTAATAGATAATTCACAATAATAAAATTTAAAAGCTCAACAATGAAAAATATAAACAATATCTTATTAATTATTTCAATTATTGCAATGCCAATAGTTGCATCTGCACAATACTGTAATCATTTTCATACTAAATATTGTCCGCCATCAGAAAGTGGAATGTATAGCCTAAACGGTCAATCTAAAAGCGCTTTATTTAGTAAAGGTCAAACATCAGAGCTAAATGTAATTGTTTATAAAGGTCAGGATTATAGAATATCTTTATGTTTTGATGAGACCTTAGGTTCTCAAATTACTTTTAAAGTGTATGAAACCAAAAAAGTTAAAGTTGAAAAAGTTATTGAAACAAAAACTATGGAAGATGAATACGAAAAAGACGAAAATGGCGAGTTAGTTGTTGATGAATGGGGATCATACGTTCCAACAGGAAATCAAGTAGAAGTGATAAATAAAGAAACGGTAACTGTAGTAGAGCAACAAAAAAACTTACTTTATGATAATAGTCAAGATGGTTTTGCTACTGAATTAGAGTTTTCTGTAGAAACCACTAGAAGATTAATATTAGAAGTTTCTATTCCCGGTAGTGGCGGAAGTGGAAATACCAAAAATAAACTTATTAAATCAACGGATATGGGATGTGTAGGTGTTTTAGTAGAACACATGACGACTCCTATACAAGGATTTAAAGGAACAGGTTTTTAATATAAATAACTAATTCATATTTTTCAGAAGAGCCGCAAATACTGTGGCTCTTTTTGTTTTGGTAAATTAGTTTAAATAGATGATTTCAATATAAAATTGAGTTACTTTGTACCTTTATTAATATGCATATTCATGCAAAAATCTTTAAAAGTAACTCAAGTAATATCAGATGGTATTATCGAAAAAGGATATGCTGTAGTTGATGATTTATTATCTGAAGACCAATTAAATGATATTGTCAATAGGTTTGAAAAATTACAGCAAGAAGATGAGTTTTCTAAAGCCGGAATTGGTAAGCAGATTCACTATACGATAGATAAAACAGTAAGAGGAGATTTTATTCGCTGGATTGATCCAAAAGATGAAAATGCACCTGTTTTCAAGTTATATGAATACATCAATGAATTAATTATTCACCTCAATAGAACTTGTTATTTAGGAATTAAAGATTACGAAACACATTATGCTTTTTACCCCGAAGGAAGAGGTTATAAAATGCATAGAGATAGATTTAAAAACAATCCTCACAGAATAGTTTCTTTTGTTTTTTACCTGAATAAAAATTGGCAACAAGGAGATGGAGGAGAATTGGTCTTATTTGATGAAGAAAAAAATGAGATAGAAATTATTGCTCCAAAAGCCAATAGACTTGCCGTATTTTTAAGTGAAACTTTACACGAAGTAAAAAATTGTAATAACGAAAGAAGAAGTATAACCGGTTGGTTGTTAGATGTTCCTACCAAACTTACTTTTTTAGGGTAGTAAAATATATTCC
>CAMPHX010000327.1 GCA_946886085.1 uncultured Flavobacteriales bacterium
TAATTTAATCAACAAAAAATAAAATACAATCGAATATACTAATATTTTTAGTTTAATATTAAAAATATAAAATTATATATTTTTTTTTTTACTTTATTTGTACGATAACCGATTTTTTTTCAAGTTAACATAACTGAACATCTGCTTAGATGCACAATTGTAATTTAATGTTTTTCTCATCAGCTTTATCAACTGTTGTGAATTTTGTTAAATTACGCTTTTGTTTAGTCGTTTTCTTAGTTAAGATATGACTTTTAAAAGCATGCTTTCTCTTAATTTTTCCGGTTCCTGTTAATCGGAATCTTTTTTTCGCACTGGAACCAGTTTTCATTTTTGGCATAATTTCAAAATTTATTTATTGGTTAATTAATTACGTATTTACTTTTTCTTTTTTGGAGCTAAGAACATTAACATTCTTTTTCCTTCCATTTTTGGCATTGATTCAACTGTTGCAACATCTTCCAGCTCTTGAGCTAATTTTAAAAGTAGAATTTCACCACGTTCTTTAAAAATAATGGTTCTTCCTTTAAAAAATACAAAAGCTTTTATTTTTGCACCTTCCTCAATAAATTTACGAGCATGATTTAATTTAAAGTTAAAATCATGGTCATCAGTATTAGGACCAAATCTTATTTCTTTCAAAACAATTTTAGAAGCTTTGGCTTTAATTTCTTTTTGCTTCTTTTTTTGGTCGTATAAAAACTTTTTATAATCAATAATTTTACAAACCGGAGGAACAGCATTTGGAGAAATCTCTACTAAATCCAACTCTCTCTCTTGAGCCATTTCCAGTGCTTTTGCAATAGGAAATACCTCGGGTTCTAAGTCATCAGCAATTACCCTTACTTCTTTTGCAAGAATACGCTCGTTGATTCTGTGTTGTTCTTCCGGTTTACGAAAGTTTCTTCCTCTGTTGTTAAAGTTTTTGTTGTTAGCTATTGCCAAATTGTTAATTAATTTTAGTTAAAATTTTTATTTATTTCATCGTTGATAAGCTTAACAAATGCTTCTGTTGAAAAAGTTCCTAAGTCGCCTTCGCCATGTTTTCTAATAGATAATTGATTTGACTCAATTTCTTTTTCACCTAGAAGAATCATGAATGGAATCTTTTTTACCTCAGCATCTCTTATTTTTCTACCAACTTTTTCGTTTCTGTCGTCAACGAAGCTGCGAATATCGTAATTATTTAGCAATTCTGAAATATTTTTCGCATTTTCATTAAATTTTTCGCTAATTGGTAAAATGGCAACTTGCTCAGGAGTTAACCATAATGGGAAGTTTCCGCCACAATGCTCAATTAACACAGAAATAAATCTTTCCATAGAACCAAAAGGTGCTCTGTGTATCATTACCGGACGGTGCATTTCATTATCACTTCCTTTATATTCTAACTCAAACCTTTCGGGTAAATTATAATCTACTTGTATGGTTCCCAATTGCCAACTTCTGCCCAACGCATCTTTAACCATAAAATCTAATTTAGGACCATAAAAAGCTGCTTCTCCTGTTTCTACAACAGTTTTTAATCCTTTTTCGTTAGCGGCATTGATGATGGATTTTTCTGCTTTTTCCCAATTTTCGTCAGAACCTATATATTTTTGTTTGTTTTCAGGATCTCTTAATGATACTTGAGCTGTAAAATCTTCAAAACCTAAAGAGTTGAATACATACAACACTAAGTCTATCACTTTCATAAACTCATCTTCCACTTGGTCGGGACGACAAAATAAATGCGCATCATCTTGCGTAAAACACCTCACTCTTGTTAATCCGTGTAATTCTCCACTTTGTTCGTATCGGTAAACCGTTCCAAACTCGGCATAACGTATAGGTAAATCTTTGTAAGAACGAGGAGCTGTTTTATAAATCTCACAATGGTGAGGGCAGTTCATCGGTTTTAGTAAAAAAACTTCACCTTCATGCGGTGTTAAAATAGGTTGAAATGAATCTTCACCATATTTTTCATAATGACCGGAGGTTACATATAAATCTTTATGTCCGATATGTGGTGTAATTACAGGTAAGTAACCTGCTTTTATCTGAGCTTTTTTCAAAAATGATTCTAATCTTTCTCTAAGCATAGCTCCTTTTGGTAACCATAAAGGCAATCCTTGTCCTACTTTTTCTGAAAAAGCAAATAATTCTAACTCTTTACCTAACTTTCTGTGGTCTCGTTGCTTGGCTTGCTCCAACAATTCTAAATACTCGGTTAGCATTTTTTGTTTTGGAAAAGAAATTCCATAAACACGCGTAAGCTGATTGTTGTTTTGGTCAGCACGCCAATAAGCACCGGCAACATTCATTATTTTTACCGCTTTAATTATTTCTGTATTAGGAATATGTCCGCCTCTACATAAATCAGTAAAATCGGAATGGTCGCAAAAAGTAATTTCGCCATCATTCAGGTTTTCAATTAATTCTACTTTATATTCGTTTCCTTCAGCTTTGTATTTTGCTAAGGCATCTGCTTTAGCAACAGCACGCATTTTAAAGTCTGCTTTTTGTCGAGCCAATTCTAAAAAGGTATCTTCAATTTTTTTAAAGTCTTCTTCTCTAATAACATGTTCTCCCGGGTCAACATCGTAATAAAAACCATTTTCTATAGCAGGACCAATCGTTAATTTAATTCCCGGATAAAGTTTTTCTAAGGTTTGAGCCAACACGTGTGCAGAAGAATGCCAAAAAGCTTTTTTTCCTTCTTCCTGATCAAAAGTATATAACACTACAGTTGCGTCTTCGGTAATAGGTGTAGTGGTTTCAACAGTTATTCCGTTAACTTTTGCTGAAATTACATTACGAGCCAATCCTTCGCTGATGCTTTTTGCAACATCCATAGCTGAAGATCCTTTGGCTAGCTCCTTTACCGAACCGTCTGGCAGTGTTATTTTAATCATAATTACTTGTATTGAATTTTTTTAAGGCTGCGAAGTTACTAAAATTAGATTATTTGATTGGCTTTTATTTTAAAACAATTCACTAAAAATC
>CAMPHX010000328.1 GCA_946886085.1 uncultured Flavobacteriales bacterium
CATTACCACTTTTGGCAGTAATTTTTACTTTTCCAACACCTAAGGCTTCAGCAACTTTTAAATCAAAGTTTACTACTTCATCGCCTTCACGAGAGAAAGTAAGTTCTTGTGTTTTGCTACCCGTAACTTTTAGTAAATTATTTGTTTCTATTTTTATGGAAACATTTTTTACTTTTTTGTCCATGGCAAAAACAGTTACAGGCAATTTCACTTCTTCATTAGGACTTAATGTTCGTGGCAAGGTAGCCAGCACCATTAAAGGTTTTTTAACTGGAGTAGTTTTTTCTCCAGCACCATAAGCCCCTTGATTTCCGGCAACTACCATTGTTCTTACCGAGACAACATAATTAGGCATTATAATCGTATGTGTTTTTGAACTTCCTTTTTCAATGGTAAAAGGTCCCGCATAAATTACCACAGGCTTAAACCTATTGGCTTTCGGACCGCCTTTGGAATTGATGTAATCATCACCACCTAAGGCCAACAAACCTGCCATTTCTCCCGAAAAAGCATTCATCACATATTTGTACATGTCCCAAGTTTTAACTCCCAAGGCTTCTCGGGCATAAAATGTTTCCCAAGGATTAGGCGTTTTAAAACGGGTTAAATCCAACAATCCATCATCCACAATAGCAATGGTATAAGTCATTTTTTTACCTTCTTTTTCGCTCACGGTTACTTTGAATTCCGATTCAGGAGCTAATTCTTCAGGCATCTTAATTACTGGATTTAAGTGCGTGGCTTTGTCTTCCACAGCAATAGACTGTATGCCATACAAACGTATAGGCAAATCGTTTTCTACTTGATTATGCGGTTGAATCAACGTTACATTTACGTAAACATTAGGAGCCATATCGGCAGTAGCTTTAAATGTAAAGGTATTATTATCTGCAGAAACATCTACCCATTTTTTCTCAATAACGGATGAACCTGATTCTACGCTTAACAACGCTCTTCCTGTTTTTGCATTAGGCAATTCAATTTTTACTTCATCGCCTACTTGATACACTTTTTTATCGCAACTAAAAGAAAGCATTTCGGCACCTCCCGGATTATCTCCTGAATTGCTGTTCCACCAACCGGAATAAGACATATAAAAAGTTTGTCCGGTACTATGTCCCGTAACAGGATCGGTAACAATTATCAATTTTCTTCCCCAATAATCTCTATCAAACTTCATATCAAATATGGCTTTTCCATTAGTGGTATTGATGTATTCTTCTTTGATTAGATTTTTAGAACGATTGGCAACATATCTAGCTAAATCATAGTTGTCTGAGCGTTCCCACCACCAACTCCAATACACATCATAAATTTCAATTTTTACTTTTTGACGACTTACAGGTTTACCTTCTTCATCAACCGTAACTATAGGAATTAAGTTAGATTTATCTGAAAATAAGGCTCCGTTCCAACCTTTGCCTTCGGGAACTTTAACACCTACATAACCTCTATATGGAGAATAGTCTATCGCTTGTCTGTCTATGCTAAATTCACCACCATTTTCAAACGCTCTAATTTTAAAATTGGCTTTTAACATTCCCGGGGCAACATCTTTTTTTACGTTAATTTTAGGATAGATGGTAGCTTTCCCTTCGCTATTCAGTTTGCCATCAAAAATCATATTTTCTTCCGAATCAAAACTTTTAGCAGGATTATCAAACGTATAATCCGGGTAATCTTTAAAAGTAGTTTTTGATTGCGTTAAAATCAGTTCAATATCCGTTTTAATATTTCCGGCAATAGCTCCATGCAGCCATTTCACCTCCATATCACCAGTCATAGGTTGATTGTCTTTAAGGACTTGTGTTCTAAAATCGAGATTTATTTTTAATCGATTGGGTTTTATGGTTTCAATTTTTAAGGTTTTGGAAAATGAAGATCCACCTACTTTAATTTTTGCCAACCAATTACCTGTTGGAGCATCATCATCAGTTTTGGTTCTAAAATCATAAAAACCATTTTCGCCTGTTGTTTTTATTTTGCGTGAATAGAGTTGGTTTTCTGGAGTATAAAGTTCCATTACCACTGGATGATTTACCGGCAGTACTCCTAATTTATCTTCTAAAATAAAAGATACAAAAAGAGAATCGCCCGGACGCCAAACACCTCTTTCTCCGTAAATATATCCTTTCACTCCTTTTTTAACCGTTGCTCCGCCTACATCAAACATACTTACTGACAATGCAGAACCATCATCCAAACGTAAATAACCAACCTGCTTATCTTGTTTAGCAACTAACAAGAAAGGTTTTTTGTTTAAATCAATGTCCACCAAGCCATCGCTGTTAGTGGTAGCTTTTTTCATTAATTGGTTTTGGAAATTGAAAATTTCTATACTAACATTAGAAAGTGGCTGCGTAGTTTTAATATCTGTTACCGCAACGGTAAGGATTTTACCGTTACCACCTTTGGCAATAATTCCTAAGTCTGAGGCAAATACATTTTTGGCTACTTTTCGATTATTTCTAGAGTAATAAGATTTACTGCAAGGATTATCTCTTTCATTCCAATTGTAATCATCATCATAATAGTAATAATCATCGTCATAATAATAGTAATCACTTGGTTGATCATAACTTAATGCTTCTCGCTCATCTTCTAAATCAATTTCTTCAAGTTCATCAGCGGTATTTTCGCAAGGATAAAGCGAATGCTTTTTACGAAAAGAAAGCTCTACTCTGTAAATAGCTCCCGGTTCAGCATTAATTAAGGAGGATAAATCAATAGAAAAAGTATTCCAATTTCCATAATCTACAGCTTTAGTAGCATTTAATTTCATTTCCGATTGGTGTACAATCCTACCCACTCGTTTCATTTCTCTGTTTCCGTTAATTTGGTTTACTTGAAGAAATTGAGCTACATTATTCTCAAATATTTTGATGATTTTTACATCTACCGCACTTAAATTTACTGCTTTAAATGGGAAAATTAGTCCATTGGTGCTTGGCAATATTACTCCTTCGCCAATTAGTTCAACAC
>CAMPHX010000329.1 GCA_946886085.1 uncultured Flavobacteriales bacterium
TCGGTAGGCAAGTCATTATCATCAATTCCGAAAGGATCTTCAATTTCTTCTGCTAAAATTTCCATACTCACCAAAACATAAAAAACCAAGGTGGTAATTAATACAGACCAGTATCCGAAAGAGGCTACAAAAGCTAACGGCATGGTGGTTACATAAATAAAAACGAATTTTTTTAAGAACAAACTGTAAGAGTAAGGAATAGGAGTATTTTTTATTCTTTCGCAAGCTCCGTTTATATCGGCAAAGGCATTTAAATTAGTATCTAATGATAGGTATTCTATTTCAGATAACTCGTTTCGTGATTTAACTTCGTGCAGTTTATCATAAATAAGTTTGGCAATATAATTTACTTTATGCTCTTTGTTTTCCAATACTTGTTTTTCGTTTTCTGTAAGAGAAAGTTCATCCATCTTAACGCCTTCACGTAAATGTTCTTTCATGGCATAAGCGTAATTGGGAATCATGCGGGTAAAGAAATCTTTATCATGTTGGTTAAATACAGAAGAACTTGATATTTTTATTGCCAAATTTCTGGTGTTATTTACCAATTCTCCCCATTTTTTTCTACCTTCCCACCAACGGTCGTAACCGGTATTGGTTCTAAATACTAACAGTAATGACAACACAAAACCGACCAAAGAATAAACCGCCATTAACTCTCGATGCCATGATGCTTTAGCTATAAATTCAATTTCTAAATAGGAAATAGCGGTGGTAAGTAAAGCCATTAAAATTAGCTCTTTCCATAAAATACGAATGGTATCACTTTTTTGAAAAGATAAGATATGTACGAACCAATTTTTAGGGTTATACTTAATCATTTTTTAGTTGTATTGATTGATGTAAGCCAAACATAAATCTATGGTAGCTTCAATGCCTTTTTTGTGTGTTCTTTCTGTTCCGTGAGATGCAGCTACTCCCATTCCGATAAGGGCCACTCTAAAATCATTTCCGGCACGTAAGGCAGCAGAACCATCAGAACCATAATGCGGATAAACATCAATTTTATAAGGAATGTTGTTTTTCTTGGCTAAATCCACTAATTTTTTTCTAAAAGAATAATCATAAGGACCAGATGAATCTTTAGCACAGATGGAACAGCTTACTTCGTTGCCTTGGCAATCGTCACCTAAAACGCCCATATCTAATACTAATAACTCTTTTATATTTTCGGAGTAGCCTACTGTTCCTCCATGACCAACTTCTTCGTAGTTAGAGAAAAATAATTCCACAGGCACTTCTTTACCTTCTTCTTTCAGTCTTCTAGCTAATTCGAACAATACAAAACAACCTGCTTTATTATCTAAAAACCTAGATTTTATAAAGCCATTATCTAGTTCTTGATATTTTACATCCACACAAATTATATCGCCCACTTCAATACCTAATTTTTCTACATCTTCTTTATCGTAAACCTCTGCATCAATTCTAATGTGCATACTTTTAATTGAGCGTTCGGTTTTTTCTTTTTCATTATTAGCATGAACCGATGGATTATTCAGCAGAATAGTTCCGGTATATATTTTTCCTTCGTGTGTAATAATTTTTACATATTCGCCTTCAGCACCTGTTAGTGACAAACCTCCTAACAAAGAAAACGAAAGCGATCCATTAGACTTGATGCCTGAAACAATTGCTCCCAAGGTGTCCACATGGGCTGCAAGTGCCAAAGTGGGATTGTTGCCCAAAGCACATTTTACCGCTCCCTTGTTGGTATATTCCGGTTGGTAGCCGTAGCTTTTTAGTAAATTAAAAATATATTGACAAGCATTTTCTGTATAGCCCGATGGTGAATCTATGGCTATTAATTCTTTAAGTGTATTGTAGTTGTTCATTTAGATTTTTTTCTATTTTTATTAAACTAATCTGTTTTTTACTAAATATTCAGCAATTTGTACTGCATTGGTGGCTGCTCCTTTTCTTAAATTATCGGCTACTATCCATAAATTTATGGTGTTAGGTTGTGATTCATCTTTGCGTATTCTTCCAACAAAAACCTCATTTTTATCTGCTGCATAAATAGGCATAGGATAAGTATTAGTATCTGTATTGTCTTGTAACACTACTCCTGAAGTTTCGTGTAAAATTTTTCTGATATCCTTAACATCAACATCGGTGTTAAATTCAATGTTTACACTTTCGGAATGACCTCCAACAACAGGCACACGGACAGCTGTAGCGGTAAGGCTAAAACTATCATCTTGCATAATTTTTTTAGGTTCTGTCATGAGTTTTATTTCTTCTTTAGTGTAGCCATTTTCGGTAAAAACATCGCAATGAGGTAAACAGTTTTTATCTATTGGATATGGATAAGCCATTTCTCCTTTAATGCCTTGTTGTTCATTGTTAAGTTGATCAACCGCTTTTACGCCTGTTCCTGTAATGGACTGATAAGTTGAAACAATCACTCTTTTAATACCATATTTTTTATGTAATGGATTTAATACCATTACTAACTGAATAGTAGAACAGTTGGGATTAGCAATAATTTTATCGGTTTTGGTCAATACGTTAGCATTAATTTCAGGCACCACCAATTTATTGTTGGGGTTCATTCTCCAAGCAGAAGAATTATCTATTACTGTTGTTCCTACTTCAGCAAATTTTGGAGCCCATTCTAATGAAGTAGCTCCTCCGGCAGAAAATATAGCAATATCAGGTTTTGCAGCAACAGCGGCTTCTAAACCAATAATGGTATATTCCTTATTTTTATAAGCAATATTTTTTCCGACAGACTTTTCCGAAGCAACGGGAATAAGTTCCGTAATAGGAAAATTACGTTCTGCCAATACTTTTAACATTACATTGCCAACCATTCCGGTGGCACCAACTACTGCTACTTTCATTGTAAATAGGGTATAAGTTTTAAATTTTCAGACAAAAGTATCAATTAAATTTTCGAGGCACTATTTTGAAAGCTCAATTATTACTAATTTTTAAAAAAATTAACCATCTTTTATTTTGTTAGTGGTTAATTAACA
>CAMPHX010000330.1 GCA_946886085.1 uncultured Flavobacteriales bacterium
AGACCGTTTTTCTCAATGCTTGTAAAAAAGATTCAAAAACAATAAAAACCACCATACCCAATGTTGCTAAAGGAATCCATTTATAATAATCATTAAAAAGACTCGCTTCATCCTGATAAAAATGTAGGATAGGTTGCTCAAACAAGAAATAAATTAAGGAAATGATAATTGTACCAGATATTGATAATAAAAAAAGCATTAAAAACAATCCGTTGTTTTTATGTTCTTCTTTCCTAAAAATCGGAAAAAACTTTATAGCAATTCGATGCACACCAAATGATGACATCTGTGCCATTACTGAAATTAGTGATAACACTAAGCGGGTTAATCCAAACTCTTCTTGATTAAGAAATAACGGAAATAAAATTACAACATTAACAAAACCAATTACCACCCCGGCATAGTTGATAAAGGTATTCAAAAAAGCTTGTCGTTGTATTATTCCCAAAGTTAGTGGTTTTTAAATTCTTCTACAATAATACAAAGATTAGGGAACAAATGCTTATAAAACTAGGCTACTTTTAGTTTATTGCTAATTTTTGAATTATTGAATTTTTCTTTAGCGTAATTCATTGTAATTTTTAATTCAGCAGCTTCATTTTTAGATGGCATTTCAAACATAGCATCAAGCATAATTGCTTCGCAAATAGAACGCAAACCTCTAGCTCCTAATTTATATTCCATTGCTTTTTCTACAATAAAATCTAACGCAGCTTTATCAAAAGAAATTTTGATATTATCTATTTCAAACAATTTGATATATTGTTTTACAATGGCATTTTTTGGCTCTGTAAGAATTCTTCTTAATGCTTTAGCGTCTAATGGTTCTAAGTAGGTTAACACAGGCAATCTACCAATTAATTCAGGAATTAAACCAAATGATTTTATATCTTGAGGTGTTACATATTGCAATAAATTGTCTTCATCAATTTTTTCTTGGTTAGTACTTTTATAACCAATTACTTGCGTACTTAATCTTCGTGCAATTTTTTTAGTTATTCCATCAAATGCACCTCCGCAAATAAACAATATGTTTTTGGTTTCAACCGAAATCATTTTTTGCTCAGGGTGTTTTCTTCCTCCTTGTGGCGGAACATTTACTGCTGAACCTTCTAATAGTTTAAGTAAAGCTTGCTGTACTCCTTCTCCACTTACATCTCTTGTTATAGATGGATTATCACTTTTTCTAGCAATTTTATCAATTTCATCAATAAAAACTATTCCTCTTTGGGCAGCTTCTACATCATAATTTGCAGCTTGTAACAATCTCGATAAAATACTTTCAACGTCTTCTCCAACATAACCTGCTTCTGTTAAAATTGTGGCATCAGCAATACAAAAAGGAACTTTTAATACTTTAGCTATAGTTTTAGCCAACAAAGTTTTTCCTGTTCCTGTTTCTCCAACCATTAAGATATTTGATTTTTCTATATCAACATCTTCGTGGTTCTTAATTGTTTTTTGGGTTAATCTTTTGTAATGATTATAAACGGCAACCGATAATACTTTTTTAGCATCATCTTGACCAATAACATATTCATCAAGATGTTTTTTTAATTCTGCCGGTTTTAATAATTCTATTTGTGCAAATAAATCCTGATTAACTTTTCCTGAAGTTTCTTCGGTTACAATTTGTTGTGCTTGATGAATACAATGGTTACAAATATGTCCTGTAACACCTGCAATCATAACATCAACTTCTTTCTTACTTCTATTGCAAAATGAACATTTTACTTGCTTAGGTTCCATGGTTTAGTATAATTAGGTAAAAGTGTATAAAAAATTTTAAACGGCTACTTTAGCATTTTTAACAATATTGGTAATAAAATCATCAAACAAATACCTTGAATCATGTGGACCTGGTGACGATTCCGGATGATATTGAACTGAGAAAACAGGCTTGTCTTTTACTTTAAGCCCTGCTACCGTATTATCATTTAAGTGTTTATGCGTTAATTCTACTTCATTTGAATTAGCAACATTTTCAAAGTTTACAACAAAACCATGATTTTGAGAAGTTATTTCACCTTTTCCTGTTTGTACATTTAAAACTGGGTGATTACAACCTCTATGTCCGTTATGCATTTTGGATGTTGTTAAACCCATAGAAAGTGCTAATATTTGGTGTCCGAGACAAATACCAAAAACTGGTAAGCCTGAATTAGCAATTTGTTTAACAGTTTCTATTTGTGGTTTCATTACAGAAGGATCTCCGGGACCGTTAGATAACATAAAACCATCAGGTTGCCACTGGTTCATTTCTTCAAAAGTAGCATCCATAGGAAACACTTTTAAATAACAATCTCTTTCTGCCAAACATCTTAATATGTTTTTTTTCACCCCCAAATCTAAAACAGCTACTTTATATTTAGCATTTTCGTTACCAACAAAATAAGCCTCTTTGGTGCAAACTTTAGAAGATAACTCTAAGCCTTCCATTGATGGTACTTCTTTAAGCTTTTGTTTTAACACCTCAATATCTTCTGTTTCTGATGATATGATGGCATTCATTGCTCCTTTGTCTCTAATATGACGAACTAAAGCTCTTGTATCTACATCAGAAATTCCTACTAATTGGTGTTCTTCAAAATAAGCTTGAAGCGAACCATCAGCTCTTTCTCTAGAATACATGTTAGAGAATTTTTTACAAACTAAGCCTGCTATTTTTATAGAATCAGATTCTACTTCTTCATTATTTACTCCATAATTCCCAATATGAGAAGTAGTGGTTACTAAAATTTGTCCAAAATAAGACGGATCTGTAAAAATTTCTTGATAACCGGTCATTCCTGTATTAAAACAAATCTCTCCGGTTGTTGTTCCTATATAACCTGCCGGTTTTCCATAAAAGATGGTACCATCTTCCAACAATAAAATAGCTTTATTTTCCATAGTTGTAAATAAATTTAGGTTGTTACAAAATTACATTATCCTTTTTTGATATTATAGTAAAATACAATAAAAAAGGCGAACTATAATAG
>CAMPHX010000331.1 GCA_946886085.1 uncultured Flavobacteriales bacterium
AATCTAACCTAATACTTTCTTCGTAATCTCTGCCTCTTTTTTGAATTTGATTTACTAAGGTAGGTACAGAAGCTCTTAAGTAAATTAATAAATCAGGAGGCGTAATAAAACTTTCTTGAAGTTTAAAAAGTGAAAAATAAGTTTCAAAATCTCTAGTAGTCATTAAGCCCATTGAATGTAAGTTAGGAGCAAAAATGTAGGCATCTTCATAAGTTGTTCTATCTTGAATAACTGTTTTTTTACCTTTTCTAATTTCTTGAATTTTACTGATACGGCTAGTCATATAATATACTTGTAGGTTAAATGACCAACGTTGCATATCGTTATAAAAATCGTTCAAATATGGGTTGTCATCCACATCTTCAAAATGTGGTTCCCATTTATAATGTTTGGCTAATTGAGTTGTTAAAGTAGTTTTACCGGAACCTATGTTCCCTGCTATTGATATTAACATAAAATTTAGTTTCTGTTATTGCGGTTAAAAGTACAAAAATAGAAGTTTTTATAAGCTATTTTTATTCTTTAATTGATTTTATCAATAAGAAGTTCATTTTTTTTGGTTTGAAGGTAAATGTATTTTCCTTCTAATCTAACAGATATTATAGGTTCTTGAGTAGTCAGTTTGTATTGTTGAATGTCTAAAGTAAAAAAATCATAAGTCATTACTGAATTGTTTTCAGCTATATAGATGATAAATTTTTCTTTCACTTGAAAAGTGCTTAAACCATAAATAGGAATGGTTTTTATGTAAGTACCAAAATTATCGAATACTAGAATGCCATTTTTAGGGTCGTTTAGGTAAACTTGGTTATTGTGTTCTACTAAAAAGTTAGGTTGGATGTTTTTGTTTAGTAAGTTACTCAAATTAGCAGAAGTGTTGGAAGTGGTTAAGTCTTGATTTTTTCGGACAAGCTCAAACCTTAGTGGATTGTAATACCACATTCCGTTGTTGTAAGAGCGACAAACTAAAGAGGTTTCTTCTAAATTGAGTTGTGTTAAATCTATAACGGTTGAAGTGGGAGAGAGGGTATTATCTAGAATTAGTATTTTGGTAAAATCTCTGAAATAAACGATAATTTTTAAGGGGTTACTTACATCTACACTAGCAATTTTACCTAATAAATTATTGCTATAAGTGTACTGAAGTTCACCTTTTATGTTGAATTTCTTTATCTCAACATCGTTAATATCGTAGTAATTTCCGAATTGATCGGTGGTAAAAGTAGTGCCTTTTAGCGGTAATTTTGTAGGTTGACTAAACAATACAAGCGTTGAAAATGCCAGAACGATTAGTATTGTTAGTTGTTTTTGCATAATAGGTTAAATTAAAAGTGAATTTATAAAGCTCTAAAATTATACCATTTTTTGGAATATTAAAACGAATGCAATTATTGACTTATTGGCAATAGTTGCAACATTTCTTCAACAAAACTTCTGTTGTTCGATAAGCGAGGTATTTTATGTTGCCCACCTAGTTTATTTTTAGATTTTAACCATTGGTGAAAAGTTCCTTTAGCAATAGGAATAAGTTCCGGTGGAGATAAAATCATGTCTTTATGTCGTTTGGCTTCATAATCAGAATTGAGGTTTTTAAGTTCTTCATCTAAAATAGTAGTAAAGTGGCTTAAATTATCAGGAGTTTTTTCAAATTCTATTAGCCACTGGTGTTTTCCTGATTTTTTAGATTCAAAATAAACAGGAGCAGCGGTAAATTCATTTATTATGGCATCGGTTTTTTCGCAAGCAACAGCAATAGCTTTTTCGGCATTATGTATCATTAATTCTTCACCAAAAGCATTTATAAAATGCTTGGTTCTTCCTGCTACTTTAATTCTAAAGGGAGCAATGGATGTAAACTGAACGGTATCTCCTAATCTATAACGCCACAAACCGGCATTGGTGCTAATAACCATTTCGTAAATTTTGTTTAGTTCTACTTCTTCTAAAGGATACGTTTTTGGGTTACTTTCTTCACTATGCTCAATAGGAATAAACTCGTAAAAAATGCCATAATCTAGCATCAACAACATTTCTTTAACCTTAGCTTGATCTTGAATACCAAAATAGCCTTCTGAAGCATTATAGTTTTCATAATAATTCATGTTTGTAGAAGGAATAATTTTCTCGAATTGTGTTTGATAAGGAGAGAAATTTATTCCGCCATGCATATATAATTCTAAATTGGGCCAAATGTCTAATAAATTATCTGTTTTGTTAAGTTCTAGTATTCTTTTTAATAGAATTAAGGTCCAGGAAGGAACACCGGAAATATTAGAAACATCTTCTTTTGAAGTGCTGATTGCCATTTTTTCAATTTTTTCTTCCCATTCTTCCATTAATGCAATTGCCAATTCGGGAACTCTTCTAATTTCTACCCAGAAAGGAAAGTTTTTCATGATAATCGCAGATAAATCTCCAAAATAAGAATCGCCATTAAACTGATTTAGTTTACTGCTTCCCCCAACCACCAAGGTTTTACCTAAAATTAGTTTAGAATTTGGATGGTTATGGTGATAAATTGCCAATAAATCTTTCCCTCCTTTGTAATGACAGTTTTCTAAAGATTCTTTACTAACAGGAATAAATTTGCTTTTACCTGTAGCTGTACCGGATGATTTTGCAAACCATTTAATTTCGGAGTGCCATAGTATGTTTTGTTCTCCTTGTTTAATTCTTGAAACATAAGGTTCTATATCTTCATAAGATTGTAATGGAACTTTATTTATAAAATCTTGGTAATTTTTGATGTTTTGATAATCGTGTTGTTTGCCCCATTCGGTATTTTTAGCTTCTAAGAGTAGTTTGTAAAGTAATTCATGCTGAACATTAATGGGATATTTCATAAATAACTCCATTTGATGGATGCGTTTTTTTATAAACCATGAAAAAACAGAGTTGATAATTTCCATAACATTTATTGTTCAAAATCAATGTTATAAAAGTAGAAAAAAAATTTAGATAATAATTGAACT
>CAMPHX010000332.1 GCA_946886085.1 uncultured Flavobacteriales bacterium
ATTTATTTAATGATTTCAAAGATGTTCCTAACGAACAGAAAAAAGAAGTTGGTCAACTTATTAATGAAGCTAAAGTAAAAGCTCAGGAAAAATATGATTACTTTCTTTCTACTTTATCAAAAAACACAAGCAACACTTCAGACGAACTTGATTTAACCAGAACCGGTTACCCTTCTAAAATTGGTAGCAGACATCCTATTTCTTTAGTACGAAATGAAATAATAGAAATATTTTCTAGAATTGGTTTTACGGTTTCTGAAGGTCCTGAAATTGAAGACGATTGGCATAACTTTTCAGCATTAAACTTCCCACCGGAACATCCTGCAAGAGATATGCAAGATACTTTTTTTGTGGATGCCGCAAATGGCGAAATGGCTCTAAGAACACACACTTCATCGGTACAAGTTAGGGTGATGGAAAATGCCAAACCACCTATTAGAACACTTTCTCCGGGAAGAGTTTACAGAAATGAAGCTATTTCTGCTCGTGCTCATTGCTTTTTTCACCAGATTGAAGGATTATATATTGACGAAAATGTTTCTTTTGCCGATTTAAAACAAACCCTACTTCATTTTGCTAAAGAAATGTTTGGCGAGAAAACCCAAATTCGTTTACGTCCTTCTTACTTTCCATTTACAGAACCAAGTGCAGAAATGGATGTTTCTTGCTCTGTTTGCAATAGCGAGGGGTGTAATGTTTGTAAATATACCGGCTTTTTAGAAATTATGGGTTGCGGAATGGTTGACCCAAATGTATTAGAAAATTGCGGAATTGACAGCAAAAAATACAGTGGATTTGCTTTTGGAATGGGCATTGAACGTATTGCTATGCTTAAATTTAAAGTAAACGATCTACGTTTATACTCCGAAGGTGATATTCGATTTTTAAGTCAATTTAAATCAATTCTCTAATAAAGTTTCATGTTCAACGTTTTGAATTTAGTTTTCTTCTCTCAAGAGGAGCAGATTTTGTTCGAAACCGCCATAAGCGGTAAGATTACAAAATCAGAGGTATGTTTTTTATCTAAACTACACTTACTTTACAGCAAATCCAACATGAAATAAAGCATCTCCCTGATTTACAATTGGAGAATGATTAGAACAAACTATATAACCATCATGTTTAGAAATTACCCTTTTTTCAAACTCTCCAAAAGGATCGGAAATAGTGCCTAACACAGTACCTTTTTTCACATAACTTCCAATGCTTACGTAAGTTCTAAACATGCCTGAATACCTTGCTCTTGTCCAGCTTGAGTCTACCAACGTAATAGGTGCAGTTTTCGGATAAGCAGCAATTTCTTTTGAAAAATCTCTTAACCCAATTTTATGCATCACTTTTAATGCTCCGGCAACTCCCACTTTTGTAACTGCTCTATCTAAATCGAGTGCTTTACCTCCTTCAAACAATAAAACCTTAACACCTTTCTTTGCCGCCTCACTTCTTAATGATTTTGGCAATACTTTAGATAACATAATAAAAGGTGCCCCAAAAACTTGAGCTAACTCAATCGTTTCTTTATCAACACCTTCAATTCTGATATGGGTATAATTAAAACGTTTGCTCGCTCCAGTATGATAATCAATACAATAATCAATTTTAGGAACAATTTCTTTCATGAAAAAATAAGCAAACCTACTTCCTAAAGAACCTTCTTTAGAACCAGGGAAAACCCTGTTTAAATCTCGTCCATCAGGAAATTCTCTTGTTTGATGTAAAAATCCGAAAACATTTAAAACCGGAATACAAATTACTGTTCCGTTAGTTGGTTTATGGTAGTTTTTTGCAATAATTTGTCTGACAATTTCAACGCCATTTACCTCATCACCATGAATTCCTGCATTTAGTAAAATAACCGGTCCCGGATTTTTACCTCTAGAAACTATAACAGGCACTTCAATAGCTGTTCGAGTATGCAAACGAGCAATATCAATATTTAGCTGAACGGTTTCTCCTCTGCCAATTTTTTTACCTAAAAAATGAAAAACATCTGTATCCATATAGCTTAATGCTTTACTTTTTTAATTCAAATTTGAACTCGAAACTTTAAACCTTAAATATGCCTCTCGATATATCTAATAATGCTTTTAGCAATATCTTTTCCGGTAGCTCCTTCAATACCTTCTAAACCAGGAGAAGAGTTTACTTCCATAATTAGAGGTCCTTTTTTAGATTGCAACATATCTACACCGGCAACACCCAAACCAAGGGATTTAGCAGCTTTTAGTGCAGCATTTTCTTCATCATCAGTTAAGTCGTATAATGAAGCTGTACCTCCTCTGTGTAAGTTAGAACGAAATTCTCCTTCTTTTCCCTGTCTTTTCATCGCTCCTACTACTACCCCGTCAACAACAAAAGCTCTAATATCCGCACCACCTGCTTCTTTAATAAATTCCTGAACAATTACCCTAGCTTTTAATCCATTAAATGCTTCTAAAACCGATTCAGCTGCGTTGTTGTTTTCTGCCAACACTACTCCTACTCCCTGAGTTCCTTCTAACAATTTAATTACCAAGGGTGCTCCTCCAACATTTTTTATAATAGATTTTACATCTTTAGAATAGTTAGTAAAAGCAGTTTTTGGCAAGCCTAATCCGGCTCTCGAAAGAATTTGTAAACTCCTTAATTTATCTCTAGAACGAACTAATGCTTGTGATTCTGTTGCTGTAAATACTTTCATCATTTCAAACTGACGAACAACGGCTGTACCGTAAAATGTTACAGAAGCTCCAATTCTAGGAATTACAGCATCTACGTCTGTAAGGGGTTTACCCTTATAGTAAATTTGTGGCTTTTTTTTCTCAATAATCAAATCACATTTAGTGTGATCAACTACTATCATTTCGTGTTTTCTTTTTTCTCCTGCTTCAACCAGGCGTTTTGTAGAGTAAAGATTAGGATTTCGGGATAAAACGATAATTTTCATGTGTAATAACAGTGTTTAATTTGTATCTTCTTTTTAAATTTTTAT
>CAMPHX010000333.1 GCA_946886085.1 uncultured Flavobacteriales bacterium
TCATGGGAGTTCCATCTGACCGATTTAATAACAACAATACAAACAGATGAAAACAAAAGTTTTATTAGTTACACCACCATTTACGCAACTTAACACCAGTTATCCTGCCACCACTTACTTAAAAGGTTTTTTAGATAGTAAAGGTGTTCAGACAAATCAGTGTGATTTAAGTATAGAACTGTTTACCAAAATTTTTACAAAAGACTTTATTGCTCATCTCTTTAAAGAAGTTGAAAAAAGCAATGAAGAGATAGCATTTCCGATGGTTTATGGTCAACAAGAAGAATACATACAAAAAGTAGATCGGGTTATTCATTTTTTACAACAACATGAGGTTACTGCTGCTTACCAAATGTTACAAAGTAATTTTTTACCTAAAGCTCACCGAAGCAGCAATTTAAATGATGAAGAGTTTGAATATGGTTTCGGAAATTTAAGCATTATAGATAAAGCCAAGCATTTAGCCACACTTTTTATTGAAGAATTAGGCGATTTTATTAAAGCAAATGTAGATGAGTTTTTTTCTTTCACACGCTATGCCGAACAAATTGCAACAGCAGCAAGTAGTTTTGATGAAATTGATGAATACCTTTCGTTTGAAACCACCATTATAGAAGATCAGTTGCTGTTACTTATCGCTGGTAAATTAGAAAAATATCAACCGGATTTAGTTTGTTTTACCATTCCTTTTCCTGGAAATTTATTTGCTGCACTGCGTTGTGCTCAATTTATAAAAAAACATGCTAAAAAAACAAAAATTGCCTTTGGTGGTGGTTATTGCAATACCGAATTACTATCCTTAACCGATACCAGAATTTTTAATTATGTAGATTTTATTACCTTAAATGATGGTGAAGGGCCACTGTTAAAACTTTGCGAATTCCTTGAAAAAAAGATAACTAAAGAAGAACTAGAAAGAACCTACATCCTTGAAAATGGAAAAGTAGTCTATCAAAATAAGACGCCTAACACTATTTTCCATCATAGTAATTTACCCGTACCAAGCTATGCCGATTTACCACTTCATAGGTATTTGTCATTTTTAGATGTAATGAATCCCATGCACCGATTATGGACAGACGGAAAATGGAATAAACTAACTGTTGCGCATGGTTGTTATTGGAAAAAATGTACTTTTTGTGATGTTAATTTAGATTACATTGCCAATTACCAAAACACTACCGCTGAAGATTTAGTTGATAAAATTGAAAAAATAATTGCAGAAACAGGCACTTATGGTTTTCATTTTGTAGATGAGGCTGCTCCACCGAAAATGCTTAGAGCTTTAGCGGAAGAATTACTAAAAAGAAAAGTGTATATTACTTGGTGGACGAACATTCGTTTTGAAAAAACGTTTACTCCTGAATTATGTGCTCTTTTAGCAAAATCGGGATGCATAGCAGTAACAGGTGGTTTGGAAGTAGCCTCTGACAGATTATTAGAGAAAATGAAGAAAGGTGTTGATATTGCTCAAGTAACAAGAGTTACCAATTCCTTTTCAGAAAATAACATTATGGTTCATGCGTATTTGATGTTTGGTTTTCCTACAGAAACAGATCAAGAAACCATAGATTCACTTGAGGTGGTGAGACAATTATTTGAAAACAACTGCATTCAATCAGCATTTTGGCACTTATTTACTACCACCGCTCACAGCCCTATTGGCAAAAACCCTGAGAATTATCAAATTAAAATAGTTGGTCCTAAGTTTAAAGGTTTTGCACAAAATGACTTGTATCACGAAGACCCTCTTGGAGCCAATCATAAACAATATAGCGATGGTTTAAATCTTGCTTTACAAAATTATTTAAACGGACTAGGCTTTGATGTTCCTTTACAAGAATGGTTTGATTTTGAAATTATGCCAACCACTCACCCCAACAATTTAATAGCCTCTTTTTTAAAATATTAAAATAATAGATTATTTTTTTCTTAGTCGGAAAAATCTAATTTTACATTATCGTATGTTAACTGCATTTCAAAATCATATTAAGGACAATCAGCTGTTTGAACCAATAGATAAAATTTTATTAGCGGTTAGTGGCGGAAAAGATTCTATGGCAATGTTGCATTTATTTGTAGCTGCTAAAATAAACATTGGTGTTGCTCATTGCAATTTTCAGCTTAGAGCCAAAGCAGCTGATGAAGACGAAGATTTTATAAAGCAAACTTGCCAACAACTCAATATTCCTTTCCATTCTATTAGGTTTGACACAGCCGAATATGCCGAAAAAAATAAAATTTCAACGCAAATGGCTGCCCGAGAATTGCGTTACAACTGGTTTGAAGAAATAAAAACTACACATCATTACCATTCTATTGCAACCGCTCATCACCAAAATGATGTAGCTGAAACCATGTTAATCAACTTAACCAAAGGCTCCGGATTAAGCGGTCTTCATGGCATAAAAGCTAAAAACAACCATGTAATTCGTCCACTACTTTGTTTTACTTCTGATGAAATTCAGCAATACATTTCTACATACCAAATAAGCTACAGAGAAGACCAAAGCAACGCTTCTGTAAAATATGTCCGCAATAAAATAAGGCATGAGGTATTACCCAGACTTACTGAAATTAATCCTAACATTATTGAAACGCTCAATAAAGCCGCAACACATTTTTTGGCTACCGAAAATATTTTAAATCAAAAAATTGAAGAAGAAAAAAAACGTTGTTTCACTACTGAAAACGAGTTAATTAAAATCAATATTGAATACTTACAACAGCTACATCCATTAGCTACTTATTTGTATTATTTTTTATCGCCTTATCATTTTAATTTTGATGATTGCGAACAAATTGCCCTATCACTAAATGGAAATTCCGGCAAGCAATTTTTCTCCACTACTCATCAACTTATTAAAGATAGAGCATTTTTATTGCTTACTCCCAAAACAGCAAATCAATCCGAACCAATTATTATTCATACCATTAATGATTTTTCCAAAAGCCCTATAA
>CAMPHX010000334.1 GCA_946886085.1 uncultured Flavobacteriales bacterium
GTTTAAAAGAAGCATTCTTCAGAATAACCGAAATGGGGATAAACCAAGATTTTCGAAGGAGAAAACAGCAGAATTGAAAAATCATTTTAAACCTTTAAATGCACAATTAAATAACGATTATCCGGAACTTGGCTTATTGAACTATGCTGACGACTATTATTTGGAAGATTTAGTATAAACGGATAAATTGCTTCCCATTACTTATCCCAAATTCCTTTGGCTTTACCGTGTACAATTTTCCAGTATTGAATAGGCTGAAAAATAGCTCTGGGCAACATCCCTATTAAGGTAGCTAAAATTACTCCCATGCTACCCATTCCTAAGTTTTTTGCAAAATAAATAGAAAGCGGAATGTTAAGAATACTCACAAAAATAGCATGATACAAACTCAGCTGTATTTTGTTTACTCCTGCCAGAAAATTAGAAAAAATCATGGTGGAAGTACTTACAATTACCCAAATAGCCATTATTAAAGATAAGTCAAATGGAATTTTGACTCTATCTCCTATCCATAAATCAAAAGCATAATCAGCTACAAACAACATGAAAACAACTCCAACAGCAACCACTACCCATAACTTGGTTATTTTTAAGGTAGCTTGTTTTATCCAGGCCATGTCTTTTTTTACATAAGCTTCTGTATATGCCGACCAATAAGGAGCTGTAACGATAATAAATACCATGTTCATTATCCCAAAATATTTGTAAGCAATATTATAAACCGCTACTTCTTCATTTCCAACTACCTGAGCAATAATAATATTATCGGTAGCTGCCACTACAATAGCTGCAATTTGTGTAATAAAAAATCGGAAACCTAAGTTGAGTAGTTCTTTAGATTTGCTAAAATCTATTGTATTAAATGATGGTCTGTAAATTTTGTATTTGCCGCTAAAAACCCAAAAAGTAGCAATTAACGGAACTAATAAGTTAATGATGCTGAATGATGCACCCAAATATAACAGCGAACCATCTGTAGTTTTTATAAGAAGGAAAACTGCTGCAAGCGAAAATAGGCTTCCTAAAGTGTTAATTAAGCTACTGATAACAGGCTTTTGGTCGGCAATAAAAATTACATTAATAAGTTTTACAACAAATTGAAAGCAAAACACGGTAAATACAATAAAAACTAATTGTTCTATTTCGTGAATATCATTGCTTGTGTTTAAGATTATTCCCCAATGTAAAAATTGATTGATAACAAAAAACACTACCAACATTGCTACCGCAATAATGGAAATAATAGCATAAGTAGTACTTACAAAAACTTTTGCTAATTGATGTTTCCCTTCCGCTTTTGCAGCAGCAAACTTATTTCTAAGTCCGTTGCCCAGCCCAATATCAAAAAAAATAAACCAGCCAATTACTGAAGAAAGCGTAAGCCAAATACCATATTTAGTAGGATTTAAGTAATCAATGGTGAGTGGAACCAATAAAAGGCTTGTTAAAATACTAATGCCTTTTAGTGCAAAAGAACCGAGGATATTTTTCCTTGCCCGAACGGTTCTTTCATGACCAGAAAAAAAGTTATGAAATAATTGACGAATCACGATTTTTTAAATAAACGATTGAAAAAACCTTGTTTTTGATTTTCTTCATAATAACCGTATCCGTAACCATGCCCATATCCATATCCGTATCCGTAACCATAACCTAAACCAGAAAGTTTTACTGCATTAAATAAAATAGATGCATTGGTGATTTTTCCTGATTTGTACAATTCATTAATTTGTGAGATGTATTCTTTTTTAGTCACATTTTGTCGGATAACAAAAATGGTAGCATCGGCATATTTAGAAAGCAATAAAGCATCTGTTACCAATCCAACAGGAGGCGAATCGATAATAATGGTGTCGTATTCTTTTTTAAGTTCAGCAATTAATTCATCCATTTTTTCACTCATAATTAATTCCGAAGGATTTGGAGGAACAGGACCTGATGGTATAAGATATAAATTTTCTATAATCGTATCAATAGTAATATCGTTTATAGTTTCAGCACCAATAAGGTAAGAGCTAATACCTTTGTTGTTGTCAATTTCAAAATCTTCTACAATTTTGGGCTTTCTTAAATCCAATCCAAGTAAAACGGTTTTTTTACCCGACAAAGCAATTATGGTTGCCAAGTTCATAGATGAAAAAGTTTTTCCTTCGGATCCAATAGATGAAGTAATAAGGATTACCTCTTTATCTTTATTGGGTAAAAAATATTTTAAATTAGTTCTAATGGTTCTAAATGCTTCAGCAATTAATGATTTTGGTTTTTCGGAAACAACCAATGCAGAAGTATCTTTACTGTAACCAACAATACCTAAAACCGGAATTTTAGTAAGTTTTTCAATGGTTTTCTTATCTCTAACGGTATCGTTAAATTGTTCTATAATAAAAATCATTCCTGTAGGAATTAAAAATCCGAGCAAAAGAGCCAGCGAATAACTTTTTTTAGGAATAGGTCTTATAGGGTATGGAGTTGAGCGAGCTTCCTCAATAATTCTATTGTCGGAAACTGAGGCTGCTAATGCAATAGAAGTTTCGGCCTCTTTTTGAAGCAAGTACAAATACAAACTTTCTTTTACACGATATTCTCTCTCAATTCCAACTAACTCTCTTTCTGTTTTTGGAATAACACCCATTTCACTTTCTAAAGAAGCCATGGAGATTTGTAGTTCCTTTTTTGAAGCATTTAAACCTGTTTTAATGGTTTCAATATTTTGCAACAACGTATTTCTGGTAAATTTAATTTTGTTGTTGATAGCTTTTATGGCAGGCGTTTCTTCATTATAGGTTTGTTCTAATTTTTGTTTTTCAATTTCTAAATCTGTTATTTGATTTATTAATCTGACCAAAAGCGGATCGTTAATTCCTAAAGATGATGGAGCTATATTACTAACACTTTGGTTTTCTTTTACATATTTTTGCAAATAATTAATAAAACTTAATTGAAGATTAATATTAGAG
>CAMPHX010000335.1 GCA_946886085.1 uncultured Flavobacteriales bacterium
ATAAAAGAGGTTGGATAGTTGATAAATGTATTATAATTACGATTTCTTTCTCTTTGATTTTAATATTATTAAGCGTTATCAAAGATACTATCATCCACTAAATTCGGTAAAGTAACTTTCAATCCTGGAGTTCTTTCCATTTCTCTTTTAATGGCAAAAATGGCTTCTGAGTTTCTTGCCCAACTTCTTCGGGCAATACCGTTATTCACATCCCAAAAAAGCATCGATTTTAACCTTCTATCGGCATCGGCAGAGCCATCTAAGGTTAATCCAAAACCACCATTAATAACTTCTCCCCAGCCAACGCCACCGCCATTGTGGATAGAAACCCAAGTGGCTCCTCTAAAACTATCTCCAATAACATTATGGATTGCCATATCAGCAGTAAATGCAGAGCCATCATATATATTAGAAGTTTCTCTATAAGGCGAATCTGTTCCAGAAACATCATGATGATCTCGTCCTAAATTAACAGGAGCAGAAAGTTTACCACTAGCAACAGCTTTGTTAAAAGCTTCGGCAATTTTTATTCTTCCTTCGGCATCGGCATATAAAATTCTGGCTTGAGAACCAACCACTAGCTTATTTTCTTGGGCTCCTTTAATCCAAGTAATGTTATCTTGCATTTGTTGTTTTATTTCGTCTGGAGAAGTTTTCATCATTTCTTCCAACACTTCGCAAGCAATATCGTCTGTAAGTTGCAAATCTTCGGGTTTCCCTGAGGTGCATACCCAACGGAATGGTCCAAATCCGTAATCGAAACACATAGGCCCCATAATATCCTGAACGTAAGAAGGATATTTAAAATCGATACCATTTTCTGCCATAATATCAGCACCTGCTCGGCTTGCTTCCAGTAAAAAAGCATTTCCGTAATCGAAAAAGTAAGTTCCTTTTTTAGTGTGCTTATTAATGGCATTAGTCTGTCTTTTTAGACTTTCCTGAACCTTTTGTTTAAACAGATTCGGATTTTTTGCCATCATTTCATTGCTTTCCTCATAGCTTAACCCAACAGGATAGTAACCTCCCGCCCAAGGGTTGTGTAAAGAAGTTTGGTCGGAACCTAAATCTATATAAATTCCTGCTTCATCAAATTTTTCCCAAACATCCACTACATTTCCATTATAAGCAATAGAAACTACTTCTTTATTGGCTTTGGCTTGTCGCACTTTTTCACAAAGTTCATCTAAATCGCTAATTACTTCGTCCACCCAACCTTGTTCATGTCGTTTAAAAGTTGCCGCAGGATTTACTTCTGCTGTAACTGAAATTACTCCTGCAATATTTCCTGCTTTGGGTTGAGCGCCACTCATTCCTCCTAATCCTGAGGTTACAAATAATTTACCTGCTGTTCCGTTACTATCTATTTTCCTACATCCATTTAACACTGTAATGGTAGTTCCGTGTACTATTCCCTGAGGACCAATGTACATGTACGAACCGGCAGTCATTTGTCCGTATTGTGTTACACCTAGGGCATTAAATTTTTCCCAATCATCAGGTTTGGAATAGTTGGGGATCATCATTCCATTGGTAACCACTACTCTTGGAGCTTCTTTGTGTGAAGGAAATAATCCCATTGGGTGACCGGAATACATTACCAAGGTTTGTTCATCTGTCATTTCAGACAAATATTGCATGGTTAATAAATATTGCCCCCAGTTTTGAAAAACAGCACCATTTCCTCCATAAGTAATTAATTCGTGTGGATGTTGAGCCACAGCAGGGTCTAGATTGTTTTGTATCATCAACATAATAGACTTTGCTTGGATGGATTTTCCGGGATATTCGTCAATTGGTCGGGCATACATTTTATAATCAGGACGAAAACGGTACATATAAATTCTACCGTATTTTTCTAATTCTTCAGCAAATTCTTTAGCTAAAACAGGATGGTGTTTTGCTTCAAAATAACGTAAGGCATTTTTTAAGGCAAGTTTTTTTTCTTCAGCAGTTAAAATCTCCTTGCGTTTAGGAGCATGGCTTACCGTGTTGTCAACTTCTTTTTTTGATGGCAATTCGCTTGGAATTCCTTGTTGTATTTGTGTTTTAAAATCCATAATCTAATAAATTTTTAATCTCTAATCTCCAATTTATTTATCTTTATCTTTTACAATTCTCCCTTTGCTTTTATCAAACCCATAAGGACAATGCCGACAACCATTCTGACAACAATAGCCTCTTTTTAAAAGATACTTTTCAGTAAAAACCTTATAGCCTTCAGGAGTATAATAAAAGTCGTCTTCTTCTAATTTGTTATTTGAAAACCCTTCCATTTTTATTTAGTGGTTTCTTTTTCTAGGTCGTCCAAATGGGTTACTCCTCCGGAAACAATAAATTTCATAAAATCAGTAGAGTTGACATTTTTTACCGGAGTAACTTGAGAAGCTGCAACAACAAAGAAATTACCGGAAAAATTGTAAGAATGTGGTAAATAAACTCCAATTCTTTCATCCGTTATTCCTAATTTAGTTAAATCAGTAGCAGTTATAAAACCTAATTTTTCGAGATTGGAATCTTTACTAAGTTTAACCAAAACAGGTTTATTAAAACTTTTTTTAGAACCAACAAACGCAGATAACAAATCTTTCACCGAAGAATAAATGGTTTTTAATAAAGGTAGTTTATCTAAAATGTGATTAAACTGCGATTTAAGAGGTTCTAAAATAATACTAGAACCTACTACTCCCAATAAGGTAATAGCAACAATAAGCACTAGAAAACCCATGCCCGGAACATTAATTCCTACGGGTATTAATCCATCAAAGAATTTAAAAAGTTCTACAATAATGTAAATGGTTATGGTAACAGGAGCAGCATAAAGTAACCCCCTAAAAAAGTATTTTAAAAATAACTTAAAAATTGATTTGGGTTGCATAGCATATGTTTTTAAAAGATGGACAAAGATACTATACTAAGCGAAAACGTTTAATAA
>CAMPHX010000336.1 GCA_946886085.1 uncultured Flavobacteriales bacterium
ATATTTTAGATTACGAATTTCATCAAGATAAATTTGTTTTTATTGCTTATGAAAAAAATCCTGATAAGGACAGCAAACTGTATTTGGTAAATGAAAATGAAGAAATTTTAGCTTCACATTTTATTCCTTGCACTCCAAAAGAACTTTATACCGATTACCTCGGGAACATTAACCTTATTTGCAATGATGCCATTTATCGCATAGAAATTATTGGCTACAACTTCACGCTTTATAAATTACCCTTGGAAGATTTTTACCAAATGATTAAACCCATTGTTGACAGCACCGGAAATTCTCTTATTTTTTCTGATTTTATGCGCGATTTCCCGAAGTTTAAATACTATGCTTATAACACACACGATACTTCTATAAGTGTGATAAGAGAGGTTGTTCATCATGATATGGAATGGCAATATTTATATGAATACCATGATTTGAATAATGCCCAACGACAATTTGCCAAACGTATGGCAAAGCGTTATAAAAATTACGACAAACATGATATTGCCGCTATGATGACTGGATTTTCTCACAACTTTTTATACGACCCTGTTTATGCTCCTTTATTTGTGAGTAATGATACTCTACTCATTTTCGACCATTACGATAATTTTATTTGGAAATACACGCAAGACACCTTGCTAACAGATAGCACCACCATAGCTTACCACCAAGAAAAAAGCAATGGAAAATGGAAAAAACAATTGCTAATGGACGAGCTTAACGGAACAATTTATGCCTTATTTATAAAGCAAGGATATTACCTTTTGAAACACATCAATACCAACAAAGGAAAGGTAGCCGATACTTTTCAATTACAGCACCAATTTGTATCTAAAATAAAAATTAAAGATGGTTTTGTTTACTACACTTACAAACCTCAACAAACCCTGCAAAAGAAATTTTTATTTAAAGAAAAATTGTAATAGGTTATTTTACTTCTCTCTTTAAACTATTTTTCAGATTTCTTCATTTTCCTGTCCTACATATACAAAATCCCTAACTTTTTGCGTTTCTTTGCAGTTAAACGCTACCAAGAAGTTTCATGAAGCAACCATCAATAAATCAAAAAGATATACATCAGTTATTTGATGATTTTAATCAACTCAATGTATTAATCATTGGTGATGTAATGATAGATGCCTATTATTTTGGCAAAGTTGACCGTATTTCTCCTGAAGCCCCTGTACCTATTGTAGCAGTAGAAAAGAGAGAAAATCGTTTGGGAGGTGCTGCCAATGTAGCCCTTAATGTGCAAGCATTGGGCGGGAACCCTATTTTGTGTTCCGCCATAGGCAACGATGAGGATGGTGCTGCTTTTGAGCATCTGCTTACCTCTTCACAACTTACTGCTAAAGGACTACTTAAACTCGATAATAGAGTAACCACCGTGAAAACCAGGGTAATTGGCAACAACCACCAATTGTTACGAGTGGATTCTGAAACGGAAGCACCACTCAATAATCAAGAAAGCAATGCACTTTTTGATGTTATAAAAAACATCATTACCACCGAAAAAGTAGATGTAGTTATTTTTGAAGACTACGACAAAGGAGTTATCACACCTATTCTTATAGAAAAAGTGGTGGAACTTTGTAACAACAAAAACATCCCCACTACTGTAGATCCAAAAAAGAAAAACTTTTTAGCGTATAAAAATGTTACCTTATTTAAACCCAACCTTAAAGAACTAAGAGAAGGATTGAATTTAGATATTAAAACATCTGACATCAACAGCATTATTAATGCATTAAAGCTATTACACGAACAACTGCATCCTACTGCTACTTTAATTACTTTGTCGGAACAAGGTATGTTAATTTTCAATACTTCTTCTCACCAACATATTCCTGCTCATATTAGAAATATAGCAGATGTTTCTGGTGCCGGAGATACTGTAATTAGTGTGGCTTCATTGTGTTTAGCCTTAAAACAACCTAATGAAGTTATTGCTCAAATTGCCAACCTTGCCGGAGGATTGGTTTGCGAAAAAGTAGGCGTTGTACCCATAGATAAATCTATTTTATTAAAAGAAACTTTAAACCACTTAGCTGAATGACCGTTATTCCTTACAAAGAAAAACAAGAAACCAAAAAAGAGCAGGTGGCTACCATGTTCAACAATATCTCGCATAAATATGATTTTTTAAATCATTTTTTGTCGTTGGGTATTGATATTCTTTGGAGAAAAAAAGCCGTGAAAATGTTGGCTCCTCATCAGCCTAAAAAAATATTGGATATTGCTACAGGAACTGCCGATTTTGCTATTGAAGCGTTAAAATTAAATCCTGACGAAATTATTGGAATAGACATTTCTGAAGGAATGTTAAATGTGGGCAAGGAAAAAATTAATAAAAAAGGCGTTGACAACATCATTAGCTTAGAACTTGGCGATTCTGAAAACTTACAGTTTGAGGCTGCTTATTTTGATGCTTATACTGTAGCTTTTGGCGTAAGAAATTTTGAGAATTTGGAAAAAGGCTTGACAGAAATGTTGCGTGTGCTAAAACCAAACGGTACGGGAATAATTTTAGAGTTTTCTAAACCAAGAAAATTTCCGGTAAAACAGTTATATAATTTTTACTTCAATAAAATCCTTCCGGGAATAGGAAAAATGGTTTCTAAAGATACTGCTGCATACACCTATTTACCTGAGTCTGTGTATGCTTTTCCTGATGGAGAGGATTTTGTACAGCTACTCACAAAAATAGGGTACAAAGATGCAAAAGCAACCACCCTTTTATTTGGAATAGCAACAATTTACAAAGCAAGCAAATAATTTCAATAAGATTCCGTTATGTTTACCCAATTACAACAACCAAACGAGCTATGTTAACCTTTTTAACATACAAAATAATAAAGTAAAAAATACTTGAAATCTATAAAAATCATATTAATTCTACTTTTTACCCTTTGTTTTGTTGATGCTGATGCAC
>CAMPHX010000337.1 GCA_946886085.1 uncultured Flavobacteriales bacterium
ATTTATTACTTATCTTTTTGTAAAAGTCATTTTAACCCAATAGATAGCCAAAATATAAATCACGATGCTCCTTTTTTTGTGGTAGAAGGATATTTTAATAATCAGACAGAAACAGACAGAGTTTATTGTGGTGTAAAAAGAGGACAGAAAAAAGTTTTTAAATACAACAAAAAAGAATACACTAAACTTGCCGACCATATCGGTAAAATCCCGTTGGTGATAATTACTCCGGCAGATACTTCTTTAATTATTGATGGTAGTGATGTAAGAAGAAAATTTGTTGACGGTATTATTTGTCAGTACAATAACAGCTATCTGAACAATCTGCTGAACTACAACAAAGCGCTTCAGCAACGAAACTTATTGTTAAAGTCATTTTGGAGCAACCGTAATTTTGATGCGGCTTCATTGGAAATTTGGAACGACCAACTTATTCAATTCGGAAAATATATTCACCAAGCCAGACAAGAGTTTGTGGAACAATTTGCTCCATTTTTTCAAGAATATTACACTTTACTAAGCAATGAAAAAGAAAAAGTTTTTTTGTTATACGACTCTAAATTAAACGATATTGATTTTGAAATTTTATTGCAGCAAAGTCTTGAAAAAGATAAAGCTACAAGCTATACTAACGTTGGTGTTCATAAAGATGATTTAGTTTTTAATATAGGTGAGTTTCCCATTAAAAAATTTGGTTCGCAAGGGCAACAAAAAACCTATTTATTAGCCTTAAAACTTGCTCAAGCAGCTCTTATTCAAAATATAAAAAACACAAAAGTTACGCTTTTGCTGGATGATATTTATGATAAATTAGATAACAAAAGAATGAATCAATTAATTAATATTGTAGGTAGCAAACAATTTGTACAAACGTTTATTACAGATACTTCTTTTGATAGAATTCCATCCATACTTGAAAATGAAAAACTATCGTTTAAAGTATTTAATGTTACCAACGGAAAAATTAATAAGCAATGAGCGAAAAACCAATAAAAGAATTAGTTGATAAAATACTTAGGGCTTACGGCTATCAAGATCAGTTAGATGAAATTGAACTGATTAAACAATACGAATTGGCTGTTGGAAAAATGTTTGTGAAACATACTGAAAACGTTTATTTTCAAAATAAAAAATTGTTCGTAAAACTTAATTCTGCTGCCTTAAAGCAAGAAATGAGTTATGCTAAAGAAGCCTTAAAAGAAAAACTTAACAGCACCATGGGACGACATATTATTAATGAAATAGTAATCATTTAACTATCTTAAAATGAAATTTTTTAATGACATTGGAAATGGATTAGCCGCTTACCCAAAAGCAATTGGTTTAATTTTCTCAAACGGATTATGGTGGTATTTTTTATTCCCCATTTTACTTAATATTTTGTTTTTCGTAGGAGGTTTTTATGGTATTGGTGTTTTATCAGAAGCTGTTCAAGATTGGCTATCATCAATGCTAGAAAGTGACAGTGAAACATTTTTAGGCTTTGCTTTCTTAAAAGATGTAGGACTTTATATTCAAAAAATTGCTAGTGGCTTTTTATGGATATTCTTAAAAATTATCTTCTTCTTTATTTTTGCCACTTTTGGTGGGTATATCGTTATTATTTGTTTATCACCCATTTTTGCTATACTTTCTGAAAAAACAGAAGAAATTTTAACCGGAAAAAGCTACCCTTTTAATGCCGACCAACTAATGCGAGACATTGTAAGAGGTGTTTTAATTGCATTTAGAAATGTTTTTATAGAAACATTATTTATCATTCTATTTTTTATACTTAGCTTCATCCCTATTATTGGACAGTTGGCTGCCATCATTATGTTTTTTATCTCTGCCTATTTTTACGGTTTCTCCTTTATCGATTACTACCTTGAAAGACAAAAATATAATCTAAGCCAAAGCGTAAGATTTATGCGACTTAATAAAGGTGTAGCTGTAGCCAACGGAAGTGTTTTTGCATTAATAATGTTCATTCCTTTTTGCGGAATAACACTAGCCGGTTTTATAGCAATAGTTTCTGTAGTGGCCGCTACCATTTCTACACATAAAGTTGTTACTAATCAGAGTATTCAGAATATATAAAAGAAAAAGAATAAACTAAAAAATGAATTACAAAATATCGGCAGTCTCTTATGCCAACACCTACCCTTTTTTATACGCGTTAAAAAATAGTGATTTGATTAAAGATATTTCACTTTCATTAGATTATCCTGCTTTGTGTGCCGAAAAACTATTGACCAACCAAGTAGATATTGGCTTAGTCCCTATAGCCATTTTACCAAAATTAAAAGAATACCACATTATTTCCGATTACTGTATTGGAGCTGTCGGTAAAGTAAAATCTGTGCTGCTCCTTAGCGATGTTCCTCTAAATGAAATTAAAACCATTTGGCTCGACTATCAATCCAAAACATCTATCAACCTCACAAAAATATTAGCAGCCAACTATTGGAAAATAAATCCTGAATGGCAGAATGCAACCACAGGTTTTGAAACTCAAATTTCCGGAACTACTGCAGGAGTGGTTATTGGCGATAGAACATTTAAATTAGAAAAAGACTATCAGTATAATTATGACTTATCAGAAGAATGGCAGAAATTTACAGGGTTACCTTTTGTTTTTGCTTGTTGGGTTGCCAATAAAAAGATTGATACTGAATTTATTAATCAATTTAATAAAGCATTGAGCGATAAAATGTTTAATACTGATGAAGTACTCAACTATTTTAATATTGATGAAGATAAAAAAGCTTTTTTGACCAATTATTTAAAAAACGACATCAGCTATCATCTTGATGAAGCTAAAAGAAATGCCATCGAAGAATTTTTAAATTTACTTCCTAAATCATTTCCTATCAGTTAGTTATTCTTTTCTTCCGTAAAAAATAATTTGTTAATATTGTTGTTCACAAATTGAACTATGTTATTT
>CAMPHX010000338.1 GCA_946886085.1 uncultured Flavobacteriales bacterium
TGAAATATGATGGCTCTTAAGCCTTATGATTTACATAAAAGTTTTTAAATTTTTAACATTCCCATACATTATTTCATCAAAAAATGTATATCTTTACTCTTCAATATTCAACTAAATACAAATACTATGAAAAAATTATTTTTAGCAGTTGCATTAATCAGTTTTGTTGGTTTAAGCAATGTAGAAGCTGCTCCATGTGATGGTGGAAAATGCGACAAAAAAGAATGTACAGATAAAAAACACAAAAAAGAATGTACAGATAAAAAAACTGCTGATAAAAAAGCTTGTGCTTCTAAAGAAGGAAAAAAATCTTGTTGCGCAAGTAAAGCAAAAGCATCTAAAACTACTACTAACAATGATAAAGTAGAAAAAGTAGAAGATAAATCAGCTGAATAATTGACTGATTTTTAAAGCTATAAAAAAGACTGAGCATAATTTGTTCGGTCTTTTTTATTTTAGGTAGATGCTAAATGTAACATATCGTTTTTAAAGCTCAAACAATTTTTTACCTTTGTTCACTTAACAAGTAAAAATGGAACAACTTACTCAGAATTTAAAAGATGGATTTATGCAATTACTGGAAGTTCCTTTTCCTGCATTGGAAAAAGGACAGATAATGGTCAGAAATCATTATTCAGTAATTAGTGCAGGCACAGAAGGAAAGACGGTGAAAGATGCTCGTTTGGGCTATATTGGTAAAGCAAAAGCACGAAAAGATGAGGTAAAAAAGGTAATTACAGCAGCACAAACTTTTGGTGTAATGAAAACTTACCAAATGGTAAAAAACAAATTGGAAAGCCCTTCGCCATTAGGCTACAGTTGTGCCGGAGAAGTAATAGCTGTTGCCGAAGATATTATCGAATTTACTGTTGGAGATGTTGTAGCTTGTGGAGGAAATACAGCCAATCATTCCGAAGTGATAGTTGTTCCTAAAAATTTGTGTGTAAAAATTAATAACCAAGAAATTTTAAAATCGGCTGCATTTACCACTATTGGAGCTATTGCTATGCAAGGAGTTAGACAAGCAGAAGTGGTGTTGGGAGAATCTTGTGTAGTAATTGGATTAGGATTGGTTGGACAACTTACGTTACAGTTACTCAAAGCTGCCGGAGTAAAAGCTATAGGAATTGATATAGATAGTCAACAAGTAGCATTGGCTCATAAAAATGGATTTAAAAATGCTTGGGAAAGAAATACTAACGGTATTGAAGAAATTATTGTGCAACAAACCAACGGTTATGGAGCAGATGCGGTAATTATTACTGCTGGAACTTCATCGTTAGACCCAATAAATTTTGCAGGAGAAATAGCTCGTAAAAAAGCTAATATTGTTATTGTTGGAGCTGTTCCTACGGGTTTCGATAGAAAAAATTACTATCAGAAAGAACTGACCTTAAAAATGTCTTCATCTTATGGCCCCGGAAGAAATGATGTGGAATATGAACAAAAAGGACATGATTATCCTATTAGTCATGTACGTTGGACAGAAAACCGCAATATGCAAGCCTTTGTTGAGTTGTTAGAAAATAAAAAAATAGATTTAACACTTATCGTTTCTCATGTTTTTCCATTCAATAAAGCTAAGGAGGCTTATGAGTTAATTGTAACCAAATCTGAAAACTTTTGCGGAATTGTATTGGAATATGATGTAGAAAAAGAATTGAAAAATGAGGTAATAACCATTTCCAAATCAATTAATCCTAATAAGATAAAAATAGGGTTTATTGGAGCGGGTTCTTTTGCCCAAAACTTTTTATTGCCTAACCTGAAAAATCAACATTTAGTAAGTGTAGCCACCAATAGATCTAATACTGCTAGAAATGTAGCTGATAAGTTTGGTTTTGAATCCTGCACAGGCGATGCCGACAATATTATTAATAATGAGGACATTAATACTGTTTTTATTGCCACACCACATCATTTGCATGCTAAGTATGTTATAAAAGCATTGAATGCGAATAAAAATGTATTTGTAGAAAAACCACTTTGTTTAACCTCTAATGAATTAGAAGAAATAAAGGAAGCCGCTGCTAAAAGTAAAGGACAATTAATGGTAGGTTTTAACCGTAGATTTGCTCCTCAAATAGTGGAGCTGAAAAATAAATTAGGAAATGCGTTGCCTAAAGCCATTAACTATAGAATTAATGCCGGAAAAGTTGCTGCCAATCATTGGATAAACGATCCTGAAATTGGTGGCGGAAGAATTATTGGTGAAGCTTGTCATTTTATTGATTTATGTCGATTTATTGCTGACTCGCCTATTAAAAAAATTACCGCCAATGCATTGTCATCAGCTAATAGTATTCAAGATACGGTTAGTATTAGCATAGCTTTTGAAAATGGAAGTATTGCCTCAATTTCTTATTTTTCTAATGGAAGTAAAAAGTTAGCTAAAGAGTATTTAGAAGTTTTTTGTGGCGAACAGTCAATTATACTTGATGATTTTAAAACCGCTACTATTTATGGTAAATCAAAGCATAAAACGAAGCTAGCTCAACAAGAAAAAGGACATCAGCAAGAAGTAGCTGCTTTTTTAGAAGCTGTTAAACAAGGAAAACCGCTTCCTATATCTTTTGAAGAATGTTATGAAAGTACCAAAGCTACTTTTGAAGTAGTGGAACAGATTTAATAATTATGATTTTTCCTTAAATAATTCTTCTATATTTATATCTAAAGCACGTACAATTTTTAACATTGTACTCACTTTCATTTCTTGAGTTCCTTTAATATATTTTCTAAGATTTTCAACATCCAACCCTGCATCATAAGCAACATCTCTTTGCTTTAACCCCTTTTCTTTTATTATATCTTGAATCCTAATTCCGAGATGAATAATTTCTTTTGGCATTGTTGATTTTCGAACCCTTTTTTTCATGGTTGAAATTTACATGCAACTGATTGATTTAATTGGATTGAAAAAAAC
>CAMPHX010000339.1 GCA_946886085.1 uncultured Flavobacteriales bacterium
ATCTTACATATAGAGCCGAAATTCCTACCGATTCCAATTATGTATTTTTAACAGAAAGAGGTAAGAAAATATATGAAAAACTTGTTTATAGAACAGTAAATAACTACCTTAGCCTTGTAACTACAGTAGGTAAAAAAAGTCCACACGTTATAAGACACACATTTGCTACACATATGTTAAATAGAGGAGCAGAACTTAACACTATAAAAGAAATTTTAGGTCATGCCAGTTTATCTGCAACACAAGTTTATACACACAATACAATAGAAAAATTAAAAACAATATACAAACAAGCTCATCCGAGAGCATAATTAAAAAAGGAGGAAACATGAAAGTAAATGTTAAAATTACATCGGTACATTTTGATGCAGACAAAAAATTAATTGCCTTCATACAAGAAAGAGTAAACAAATTAAGTGTGTTTTATGACAAGATAATAGACAGCGAAGTGATATTAAAGTTAGAAAATACTCCCGAAGCTAAAAACAAAGTAGCAGAAATTAAGCTTTTAATACCAGGAAGTGATGCTTTTGCAAAGAAACAATGTAAGTCTTTTGAAGAGGCTACTGATGCTGCTGTTGAAGCACTTAGAAGGCAATTGAAGAAGCATAAAGAGAAGCTAAAAAAAGTGTGATAAAAAAAAATTAAATTATTGTTTGTTTAAAATAAAATCTTTTATACATTTGCAGACCTTTTTATGGAGAGGTCTGTTTTTTTTGTAAAAACGGTAAAAGCCAGTATAGCTCAGTTGGTAGAGCAGCTGATTTGTAATCAGCCGGTCGGAGGTTCGAGTCCCTCTACTGGCTCAGTTCTTTAAAAACGATGAAAAAAACGTTGGGGAAATACTCAAGCGGTCAACGAGGACAGACTGTAAATCTGTTGGCTACGCCTTCGTAGGTTCGAATCCTGCTTTCCCCACGAATAAAAAATTAGCGGGAGTAGCTCAGCTGGCTAGAGCATCAGCCTTCCAAGCTGAGGGTCGCGGGTTCGAATCCCGTTTCCCGCTCTTTTTTTGTTTTTTTCTATATCGGTATTTTACTAGCCGATGTAGCTCAGTGGTAGAGCACTTCCTTGGTAAGGAAGAGGTCACGGGTTCAAATCCCGTCATTGGCTCTTAACGAAGTGTCGTGTAAAGAGTGTGAGAAAAGTAAAAAATTAAATAAGTATAAATAATAATTTAAAAACAATAAAATAAACCTAAAATCATGGCTAAAGAGAATTATGATCGTTCCAAACCACACTTAAACATCGGAACAATTGGTCACGTTGACCACGGAAAAACTACTTTAACTGCAGCTATAACTACAGTATTGGCGAAAAAAGGTCTTTCTGAATTGAGAGATTTCTCGTCAATCGATAATGCTCCGGAAGAAAAAGAAAGAGGTATTACAATTAATACTTCTCATGTTGAATATTCAACTGCTAACAGACATTACGCTCACGTTGACTGTCCAGGTCACGCGGATTACGTAAAAAATATGGTAACTGGTGCTGCTCAAATGGATGGTGCTATTTTGGTTGTTGCTGCAACTGATGGTCCTATGCCACAAACTAGAGAGCATATCTTATTAGGTCGTCAGGTTGGTATCCCTAGAATGGTTGTTTTCATGAACAAAGTTGACTTAGTTGATGATGCTGAGTTATTAGAACTAGTTGAAATGGAAATCAGAGAATTATTATCTTTCTATGAGTATGATGGAGATAATGTACCAGTAATTGCAGGTTCTGCGTTAGGTGCATTAGAAGGTGATGAAAAATGGGGAGAAAAAGTAATGGAATTGATGGATGCAGTAGATACTTATATTGAACTTCCTCCAAGAGATATTGATAAACCATTCTTAATGCCTGTTGAAGATGTATTCTCTATTACTGGTAGAGGAACTGTTGCTACAGGTAGAATCGAAACTGGTGTTATTAACTCTGGTGAATCAGTAGATATCTTAGGTATGGGTGATGAAAAATTATCATCAACTGTAACGGGTGTTGAAATGTTTAGAAAAATATTAGATAGAGGTGAAGCTGGTGATAACGTAGGTCTTTTATTAAGAGGTATCGAAAAATCTGATATCAGAAGAGGTATGGTAATCGCTAAACCAGGTTCAATCACTCCTCATACTGAGTTCAAAGCTGAGGTTTATGTTTTGAAAAAAGAAGAAGGTGGACGTCATACTCCATTCCAAAACAAATATAGACCACAATTCTATTTAAGAACTACAGATGTTACTGGAGAGATTTACTTAGAAGAAGGTAGAGAAATGGTAATGCCTGGAGATAACGTAACGGTAACAGTTAAATTAATTGTACCAGTTGCTTTAAATAAAGGATTACGATTTGCAATCAGAGAAGGTGGTAGAACTGTTGGAGCTGGTCAAATCACTGAAATTCTTAAGTAATTAATTACACTAGAATTTTGTAAAAGTAATATAAAGGTATCCACTTTTTAGTGGGTACCTTTCTTGACTTTATTTTATTAGTACACTTTATCAGTAATTTAATTAATAATGATAAAGTTTTTACGGGTGTAGCTCAATTGGTAGAGTAGTGGTCTCCAAAACCATTGGCTGGGAGTTCGAGTCTCTCCACCCGTGCAGAGAATAAAAAATATTATGGCTAAAATTGGAAATTATATAAAAGAATCAACTGACGAATTGTTAAACAAAGTTTCGTGGCCAACATGGAATGAGTTACAAAGTAGTTCAGTAATTGTATTAATTGCATCTGTAATATTTGCATTAATCATATTTGTGATGGATAGTACTTTTAGCAGATTGATGAAAGAAATTTATAAGTTATTTTGATTACTATGGCAGAGAATACAAAAAAATGGTATGTCGTTAGGGCGATAAGTGGTAAAGAAAATAAAATCAAAAAATACATTGAAGATGAAATTCTTAGAAATGGTTTAAGTAATAAC
>CAMPHX010000340.1 GCA_946886085.1 uncultured Flavobacteriales bacterium
CTTACATTCAGTACTTTATTATAAGTAATTTTTGAATCTGCAAAACCATTTCTAGCAAGTTGATTTTCTATAAAAAACTTTTCATTTAGGTTTCTTCCTCCTTCTTCCTCATCATTTATCCATTTATCCGGAAAACGTTTTTCAATTTCTGAGGGCATCATTCCGGCAAATATGGCATTTCTAGAGTATTGAGTAGTGGTAGGTAAAATACTATAAAAAACAGCCTCTTTATCTATCCAATAATCTTCGGATAGAATAGGTCGTAATACTTTCCACTGGTCGTAACGCAAATTATCTATCACAATAAAGAATAAAGGTTCTTTGCTCTTTTTTAATTCAGGGAAAACATATTTAGCTATTAGGTTGTGCGACATTATAGGAGCATCTTCAGGATTGGTGAGCCAATCAGTGTAGTTCTTCTCAACAAATTTTCCAAATTGTTTGTTGGCTTCACTTTTTTGCATCTCAAAAATCTCTTCCATGCTGCTGTCTTTAGATTTTTCGAGCTCCAATTCCCAATAAACTAGTTTTTGATACAATTCAGCCCATTCATCTTTATCAAGCCTGTCGTTTAGCTGCATGCCAATTTCTCTAAATTCTTTTTGATAGTTAGAAGTAGATTTTGCATTAACTAATTTGGTGGTATCTAAGTTCTTTTTTATAGAAAGTAAAATCTGATTTGGATTTACAGGCTTTATTAAATAATCGGATATTTTAGAGCCTATAGCTTCTTCCATAATGTATTCCTCTTCACTTTTGGTAATCATAATTACAGGAATACTCGGGAATTTAGCTTTTATTAACTCCAAGGTTTCTAAACCTGATAAGCCGGGCATGTTCTCATCTAAAAAAATAATATCAACACGTTGTTTATCAAGTAATTCAATTGCATCGTCACCACTTTGAGTTCCAACAACTTCATACCCTTTTTCTTCTAAAAATAAAATATGAGGTTTTAGTAAATCTATTTCATCATCAGCCCAAAGTATAGTTATATTGTTCATGTTTTTATCGTTTTAAAGTGGATTCTAAATTAATTCAATTGAGAATACTCCAAAAATAGTACTTTTGAAGCTTCAAATAATTTTTAGTTATCATATTTAACTAATATTAACGCTAAGTAGTATGCCAAGTGTGAATAAAAAGAAAATTTTTAATGATCCTATTTATGGGTTTATAACCTTACCTTATGAAATTATTTTCGACTTAATAGAACATCCTTATTTTCAACGATTAAGAAGAATCAAACAATTAGGATTAACACACTTGGTTTATCCGGGAGCTTTGCATACTAGGTTTCATCATGCTATGGGTACCATGAATTTGATGACCAAAGCCATTGATGTAATTCGCTCTAAAGGTCATGAAATTACAGATGAAGAAGCGTTAGGTGTTACCATTGCGATTTTATTGCATGATATTGGTCACGGACCATTCTCCCATGCCTTAGAACATAGTATTGTAAATGGAATTTCTCATGAGGAAATTTCTACGCTTTTTATGGACAAACTCAATCAGGAGTTTAAAGGAAAATTAGATATAGCTTTAAAAATATTTAGAAATGAATATCCTAAAAAGTTCTTACATCAATTAGTTTCCGGACAGTTAGATATGGATAGGTTGGATTATTTGAGAAGAGACAGCTTTTTTACAGGAGTTTCGGAAGGGGTGATTAGTACAGAGAGAATTATTACCATGCTTACCGTGCATAATGATCATTTGGCTATTGAGGAAAAAGGAATTTACTCTATTGAAAAATTTATTATTGCCAGAAGATTAATGTATTGGCAGGTTTATTTGCATAAAACGGTTTTGTCGGCAGAAAACTTATTGGTAAATATTTTAAAAAGAGCCAAAAGCTTAGCAAATAACAACGAAGAATTGTTTTGTACGCCATCTTTAAGAACTTTTTTGTACGCTCAGCATGATTTGTTGTCATTTAAAAATAACCCTAAATTATTGGATGAATTTGCCAATTTAGATGATTATGACATAATGACTTCGGTAAAAGTTTGGCAAAATCATTCGGATAAGATTTTATCAAAACTTTGTAAAATGATGGTGAACAGAAACTTGTACAAAGTAGTTATCAACGATACTCGCTTAGCTAAAGATGAACTTACTGCGATAAAAGAAAAATTTTCTAAACAGTTAAAAATCTCAGAGAAAGAAATAGAATATTTTGTTTTTCAGGATGCTATAGAAAACAATGCCTACAATCCTAAAATGGATAAGATAAATATTTTATTAAAAAATAACACTGTAAAAGATATTTCTGAAGCTGCTGATACGTTAAACATTACTGCTTTAGCACGACCGGTTAAAAAATGGTTTGTTTGTTACCCTAAAAAATAGATTTTCCTTCTTTATTAAAACCGTTCGTGATTTTAAAAGTATTTTTGTTCTCTGAAAAATTAATCGTTAATCATTTATGCTAGTAGTCATTTCTCCTGCAAAAAAGCTATCAATTGAAGGTAAAAAACCGGATTGGTTTACAGCACCTCAATTTGTAGAACATTCGGAAAAACTAATAAAAGAATTAAGAAAATATAGTCCTAAAAAACTTCAACAACTGATGTCAATTAGTGATGATTTGGCTCAACTGAATGTAGAAAGATACCAACAATGGACTGCCAATCATGATACTGAAAATACCAAACAAGCTTTGTTTACTTTTACAGGAGAGGTGTATTCAGGACTAAATGCGACTTCTTTTAAGAAAAATGAACTGGAATATGCTCAACAACACTTAAGAATTTTATCGGGTTTGTATGGTGTTTTAAAACCTATGGATGCTATTCATGCTTACCGATTAGAGATGGGAACAAAATTAAAAATAGGTAGGAAAAGTAATTTGTATGAGTTTTGGGGAGATATGATAGTTAATGAGATTAATAATACGCTAAAAGC
>CAMPHX010000341.1 GCA_946886085.1 uncultured Flavobacteriales bacterium
TTACAATTAGTTCTTATCTATTCTATTCGTCGGCAGCGTCAGTTGTTTATAAGAGTAAGCCCTTATACTATGAAAAATATATTACTTTCTGTGTCTTTTTTGTTCCTAGGAACTTTCTCTCTGATGGCTCAGCAAGACGCTCAGTTTACACAAAATATGTTTAATAAATTAAGTGTAAACCCTGGTTCTGCTGGTCATAATGGTGGTATATGTGGAACATTATTTACTCGTCAGCAATGGACAGGTTTTGAAGGGAATCCTCAAACACACATGTTAAGTGCAGATGCTCGTATTAGCAAACATGGTATTGGTCTTACTGTTTTTCAAGATCAATTAGGTATAGAAAAGTCTTTAGTAGCTAAGTTAGCCTATGCTTATCATTTAACTTTAGGGCCTGGAGAATTAGGTATCGGTATTGAAGCAGGTATGTTAAGCAAGTCTTTTCAAGATAATTTTATAGCTATTGATGATCCTTCATTAGATCCATCAATTCCTAATTCAGGCACTTCAGCAGCCACTTTTGATTTTGGTGCAGGTCTTTATTATTCTATCGCTAATAAGATGTATGTAGGTATTTCTACCTTACACATCCCACAAACTTCAGTAGAAGATGTGGCCGATCAAGGTGGAGTTGGAGCATTAAATTTTCAACAATCAAGACATTACTATATAATGGCTGGTTATGATTGGGATATTAATAACGATAAAAAATGGGTATTAAAGCCATCTATACTTGCTAAAACAGATGCTGCTTCTACACAATTAGATGTAAACGTTTTAATGGAATACAATAAGATGTTATGGGGAGGCGTTACTTATAGAGTTGAAGACGCAATTGGATTGTTATTAGGTGTTGATATAGGAGAAGCAATAAATGAGCCTAGTATATCAGGATTAAAAGTTGGTGTTGCTTATGATTTAACAACATCTGCATTAGCTGATCACAGTAGTGGAAGTTTTGAAATTATGTTGAGATACTGTACAAGTATTTATAAACAACCAAAAAGAGAAGTTTATAGATCGGTAAGATTTTTATAATTAATTGTAACATTTATTAGAATAACCCGTTTAAGCCAACTCGTTTTAATTTTAATAAGATAAGAATTAAGATTTTAAGACGTGTAAATAAGTTGACTTATAAAGTCAACAATAAAAAAGAAAGAAGGAGGTAACAATGAAAAAAATACTAATAATATTAGCATTAGTCATACTTTATTCATGTAATAAAGGTAATGGAGAGTTAATTGGCGTTCAAGGAAGGCAAGAATGGTATCAACCAGATCCTTTTGGAATGCTTTTCATCCCTATGGGAAGTTATAATATGGGACCATCAGATCAAGATGTTCCTTATGCGTTAACTGCACAATCAAAAACAGTTTCTGTACAAGCTTTTTACATTGATCAAACTGAGATATCTAATAATGAATATCGTCAGTTTGTTTATCATGTTAGAGATTCTATCGCTCGAAAAATATTAGGAGAAGAAATAGATGAAGAATATTATCTACTACTTATGAATGAGTGGGAAGAAGAGTATGATGTGCCTATTATTAATTGGTACGCTAAGTTAAAATATGGTGATCCTAAACAACCTGAAATTAGGGAAGCATTAGAACCTATGTATTATAACATGGGAGAAAGATACATGGGAAGAAGACAGTTTGATACCAGAAAATTTAATTATACTTATTATTGGATAGATTATAGGAGAGCTGCTAAAAGATCAAGTAGAGATGCTTTAAATGGTCCAGAAGGAGCTAGACATGCATTTTCTATGGATAGATCTCAGTTTATCATGAGAGATGTGATAAATGTTTATCCTGACACTTTAGCATGGATTCATGATTTTACCTATTCATTTAATGAACCAATGACTCAAAATTATTTTTGGCATCCTGCTTATGACGATTATCCGGTTGTTGGTGTTTCTTGGAAACAAGCTACTGCATTTAGTATTTGGAGAACTCGTTTATTACATGCTTATTTAGCAGATATAGGAGGGACAGTTACAAATGATTTCCGTTTACCAACAGAATCTGAATGGGAATATGCTGCTCGTGGAGGTTTAGATTTAAGTCCATATCCTTGGGGAGGGCCTTATATTAGAAATGCTAGAGGATGTTTCTTAGGTAACTTTAAACCAATGAGAGGTAATTATATTGATGATGGTGGTTTCCATACGGTAAAAATCAATTCTTATAATCCAAATGACTATGGTCTGTATTGCATGGCTGGTAATGTAGCAGAATGGACAAGCAATGCTTTTGATGAGTCTGCTTACAATTTTGCACATGACCTTAATCCAGATTACATGTATGATGCTAAAGATGATGAGCCTGAAGTGTTGAAAAGAAAAGTAATCAGAGGTGGTTCTTGGAAAGATATAGGTTACTACCTTCAAACAGGAACAAGGACTTATGAGTATCAAGATACAGCTAAATCTTATATCGGATTTAGATGTGTAATGACTTACTTGGGAAGAGCAAAAGATGACAATTTGTAAAATTTTATAAACGTAAAACCTATCTAAATTATATATTAACTTTTAAAAATTAAAATTATGGGATTTATTGAATTTTTATTTGAAACCAAAAAAGGTAAAACCATCATGGGGATTCTCTATGGTGCAGGTGCGGCAGTTGTAATTGTTGGAGCACTATTTAAAATTATGCACTGGCCTGGTGCAGGACCAATGCTTGTTATTGGGTTAAGTACCGAAGCATTAATCTTCCTTGTGTCAGCATTTGAACCACAACATTTGCCATTAGATTGGACGTTGGCTTATCCGGAATTAGCCGGAATGGATGATGAAGATGGTCATGGTCATGGAAAAAAAGGTAGTGCTGTTGAACAATTAGACAATATGTTAGAAGAAGCTAAAAT
>CAMPHX010000342.1 GCA_946886085.1 uncultured Flavobacteriales bacterium
ATAGTTATATTTGTGAAAATAATTTAAAACTATGAGAGGTAGAGGAAGTCAAATACAGGTAAACAATAAATTTGCTAAAACCGCTTATGTAAACGAACATATAGAAGGCATTGATGAGCCTTTTTTGGAAGATACAAAAACAGAATACATTGCAGAATTTCCTAAAAAGATAGTCAACAAAGTGTATAGCCCTACTGTACCGTTTGTTTATTCTATGAATCCATATCAGGGTTGCGAACATGGTTGTGTGTATTGTTATGCGAGAGAAAGTCACCAATATTGGGGGTACGGAGCAGGATTAGATTTTGAACGTAAAATTATCTACAAACCTGAAGCTCCTAAATTGCTAGAAAAACAGTTTAACACCAAAAATTGGAAGGTCAGTCCTATTATGCTGTCGGGAAATACCGATTGCTACCAACCTATAGAGAGAAAGCTAAAAATTACAAGAGAAATATTAAAGGTATGTTTAAAATACAAACATCCTGTGAGTATCATCACTAAAAATGCGTTAATACAAAGAGATATTGATTTATTGATTCCTTTAGCAAAATTGAATTTAGTGCATGTAAGCTTAAGCATTACTTCATTCGATAATAAATTAAGAAGCTTATTAGAGCCAAGAACTGCTTCTGTACAAAAGAAACTGGAAACATTAGAGTTGTTATCTGCCAATAATATTCCTGTAAATGTGATGGTAGCCCCTATTATTCCCGGATTAAATAGTCATGAAATTCCTAATATTGTTAAAAAAGTAGCTGAATCAGGAGCTTTATCTGTTGGCTATACTACGGTTAGGTTAAATGGAGAAATTGCTGAAATTTTTGAAGATTGGCTACGCAAAACTTATCCCGAAATAGCCGACAAAGTGTTAAATCAGATAAAAGAAATAAATAATGGTAGTTTAGAAAGTAAAGGTAAAAACAGATTAAAGCTACATGGTGAAACAGCTGTAATGATAAAAAGTATGTTTAATGTTGCCAGAAAAAAATACCTAAAAGGCAAAGTTTGGCCGGCTTATGATTTAACTGCTTTTTGTCGTCCTACCAGCCAATTGAAATTGTTTTAATATTGTTTAAATATCAGGTCAATTATCTGTCATCTCGAGCAAAGTTTTTCGTGCTGATAGCAATCAGTACAGAAAAACACAGTCGAGAGATCTTCTGATTTATAGAGCTATACAACTTAATAAAATTACATACTCCATTTTATTAAACTTAGTTCGACATGACACCAATAAATGGAAAAAGCTTTTTCAAGAATCTTAATCCGCTAAAATAAGCGTGTCGTAAGTTGCACCATAACCACCCCAAACGCCTAAACCACCTTCAATATTAGTAGTTACAGTAGTTGGTGCTGAAAAAGGATTTCCGGAACTCATAGCCGCAGCTTCAAAACTTTCCCAAAATTTAAAATGATAATAATCTATGGAACAAAACTTAATAATAACCGTGTCACCTTGTTGGTAATAATAAGATGTTTCAGCTAAATCATCAGGAGCTTGAGAACCAGCCTCTTTACCTCTACCAAAATTTGCTTCAAAAGTAAGTCCATTAAAAAATTGATCATCAAAAGCTGAACCAAAAATCGGTATAAATCTTCCATCTTTACCCAGCCTTTTAGTATAAAGTCGGTAAGCATTGCCTAATTGTGGCGGATCTGAAAGTTCAAACCAAATATACCCGAAATTACTGTAACCCGGTTGATCTTTATACCAATAGCTATTCATAAAAACCAATGGTGGAATTTCTGTTGTTGAAGTCAGCACTTCATCTCCTGAAGAAATGTATAAGGAATATGTTTTGCCTACTTCACCAAAAATAGTAGAATCTAAGGTAGTGTAAAGACAAAACCCGAAAGTTTGTAAACTACTTAATGAAACACCTATTAACTCTGCAACAGCGGGCAAAAGTGAATCGGGTAATTGGTTGGTACAAATTTCTGTAAGTTGCACCGTGTTAGTTCCGTTAGAAACCGTTACCAAGGCATCACTTACAAAAAGTGTTTGTAAGGAGTTGATGTCTGTTGGTTCAAAATAAGGAGATGTTTTGGTTAAAATAACAAAAGGAGGTCTACCCTGTTCTATGTTTCCCTCAACAACCAATTTGGTTTGAGCATCAGGCAAATCAATTTCTATTTCTTTTTCGCAAGAAACCAATACCATTGCTAGCATAAGCAGCAACAAAACGGGAGTAATATGAGTTAATCTGTTCATAATAATTGGTTTTAAAAACTAAAGTTCCATGATATTGAAGGAATTATTCCAAATAATGAAACTTGTTTTGCTTTAATATCTAAACTGCCATTGTAAACATTTCCTTCATTAGAAAAGTAAATGAAATAAGGATTTTTTCTGTTGTAAAGGTTATAAATAGAGAAATTCCAACTCGATTTAAACTTCTTAGTTTCCTTTCCTTTTAATGTTAAAGCAACATCCATTCTATGAAAAGCTTCCATTCTGTAAGAATTTCTTTCTCCGTATTCGTTTACAATTTTACCTTCTATAATATAACGAGCTGCAGGAAGTGTTAACGCATTTCCTGAAGCATAAACCCAAGTTGCACCTAAAATTAAACGATCAGAAATTTCGTAATTAAAAACTACCGAAGCATCATGTCTTCTGTCGTACCTTGGGTAAAATGTTTTACCTTTGTTTAAATCATCAAACTGTCTTTTTGTCCATGCTAGTGTGTAACCTATCCATCCGTTAAATTTTCCTACTTTTTTCTTTAAGAAAAACTCAGCACCATACGACCAACCTTTACCAAAAGTAAGGTTATTATCTACATTAGTTCCTCCATCATCTTGAGGCATTGATCCATCTTTATATTCTACTTGATTTTTCATATCCTTATAATATACTTCAACAGATGTTTCCAGAG
>CAMPHX010000343.1 GCA_946886085.1 uncultured Flavobacteriales bacterium
AACGGTTTTCAAGAAAATACTTACGTGCTTTACGATGAAACCAAAGAATGTGTGATTATTGACCCGGGATGTTACACTGTTGCTGAACAAAATCAATTGGCAAGTTTTATTATAGAAAATGAATTAAAGCCTGTTAGGTTGCTCAATACGCATTGTCATATCGACCACATTTTAGGTAATAATTTTATCGCTAAAAAATTTAATTTAGGATTAGAAATTCATAAAGAAGACTTGCCTGTACTTTTGGCTACAACAGAGTACGGACATTTATATGGTTTTACTGTTGACCCTTCTCCTGAACCTACTCGATTTATTGAAGCAGACGAAATTATCCGTTTTGGAAATACCGAATTAGAAGTTAGATTTACTCCGGGACATGCTCCGGGACATGTGGTTTTTATTAATCATTTAGAAAGATTGGTAATTAATGGTGATGTACTTTTTTATAACAGTATTGGCAGAACAGATTTACCCGGTGGCGATTTAAACACCTTATTAAACAGCATTAAAACACAGCTTTTTACATTACCGGATGATTATGTAGTACATACCGGGCATGGCCCATCTACCACCATTGGTAACGAAAAAAAATACAATCCTTTTGTTGGAGAAAATGCTAGTTAATTTAAAGATTAATTATTGAAGAAAAGCACCGAAATATCTACTGAAAAAGTTATAAAAGAGTACCAACCGAAAAAAGACAAAAGCATGACGATTATTACTATTGTTATTGCTGGTTTTTTTATTGGTAGCATGTGGTGTGTAGCTTATTACCCTTATACCTTAATCAATTTTTACGATTTCTCTAAAGTATTTTCTTTTCTAGCAGTTGTTGGTTTTTTCCTTCCTTTAAGGCTTTATACTAAATGGTTTCACTTTACCAAATACGAAGCCTTTATGTTTAACTTAATGGGAGTTGCTCCATTTGTTTGCGGAAGTTTATTGCTATTGAATTATTATTTTTACACCACAACGTTTACCCATTTTTATTTTATTGAAGAATACTTTGTTGAAGAACAACGCACTATTAAAACACTTGGCATTGAAGTAGAAAGAAACCTAATTACCGGAAAATACAAAATTACTGAGCTTACCTATCCGAATGAACATGATTTTTTGCAATACAATTTTTATGAAATTACTGTTAGAGAAGGATTTTTAGGTTTTAAAACGGTAAACAGAGAACTAAATGTAGCTTTGCCCGTTGAAAAATGATACTAAGCATAAAAAAATAAAAAGATGCAATACATCGGATACACATTAGTTCTTATTCACGGATTTTTATTGTTTTGGGCAATAGGTGGTTTCATCGAAATGATCTTGCCAAAAGTGCCATGGAAACCTTTTACTAATCCGGATTTTCCATTTTGGGTATTAATTATTCATTGGAGTTCTGTATTGTTTGCCTCTGTAAGTTTATTGTATGGATACTTTTCTCAATGGAACAAAACTCCGCAAATAATGACAGTTGCTTACGGATTAATGGCTTTAGTTTGTATTATTGAAACCTTTGGATATATGACGAGCAAAACAAAATACCTGGCAATGAGTGGAGAATTTTTAACCTATACAATAATATTACTACTGCTTTTTAAAAGTAAGTATTTTATAGCTTATTTTAACTAAAGTGATAATCTACCTATCCCAAGCATGAACAAAAATGCATTTATACTATTTCTCACAATAATACTAACATTTCCTGTTTTTGCCCAAAATTCCGTGTTTAAAATCTCAGGCAAAGTAATTAATCTACAAACACAATTACCTTTAAGTAATGTTAATGTTCAAATTAATGGAACATTACAAGGTACCACTACAGATAGCAACGGAATATTTGAACTTTCTTACAGAGAAAAATCAATTATTTTAATTTTTTCTTACATAGGATATGAAAAAAAGTTTATTCAGCTAAATGACAGTTCTAATGACTCCTTAATTGTTACCTTATCACCAAAGACTGAAATACTTGAAGAAGTAGTGATTAGTTCATCACCCATTGAAACAGTTACCAGTAATATTCTTGATTATAGCTTTAATGGCGATAATATTTTGCTTATCACCTACACCAATAATTTATCAAAATCAAAACTTGTTATTATTAGCCCAAATCTTGATACATTAGATGAAATTAACATTCTAGAAAGACCATCGCGTTTGTTCAAAGACTGTTTTGGAAATAATCATATTATATGCAGTAAAAATGTCTATCAAGTGTATTTCGATTCAAGCAGATTACACCTTCTACCTCCTTCAAGTATCGAAAAATTTGAAGCTATTCTTTTTTCTTGTATTGCAGAAGATTCCCAAAATTTATATTTTATAAAAAAATATGGAACACATCAAATAGAAACAGAACGTTTTAGAATACAAACTAACAATCATGTTTTAAATTATTATTACATCAATAAAGCTAATAAGCAGAAAAGTAATTTAGTTACAATTGCCGATCAAGAAATAATTGAGCTAAGTGCTGAGGAAACAAAATTTTTAAACGAAAAAGAAGCTGCCGGAATGTATAGAAGACCTGTTTTAAAGGAATTTGAACGCATTTTTGCTGAAACTATTTTGTATAAAGAAGTTTATGCTCCATTATTTATATTAGACGACACCATTTATATATTTGATTATATCAATTCAAAAATTAAATGTTATACTTCAAACCAAATAGTAAAAGAAATAGAAATAAGTTTTCATGCTAATAAAAACTGGAAAAAAGAAATGTGTATCGATGATAAAACACAAAAGGTTTATGCAACTTATGAATCTAATGGAGTTAGTACGTTAAAGGAAATAAACTTAAACAATGGACTTCTTAATAACTCCTACAAAATTCCATTTCATTTCGTAGAAAATATTAAAACACACGATAATTATATATAC
>CAMPHX010000344.1 GCA_946886085.1 uncultured Flavobacteriales bacterium
CCCTCCACTACCACTTCTACTACCGGTTCTTCAAAGACGATCTCGGTAGGTCCTTCGATCTCTACAGCAGCAACTTCGTGCTGTTTGATCTCTTCGATTGTCGGTATTTCTTCTACTACTTCTTCTTGTTTTGGATTTAATTCAAAAGAATACTCCACAGTAACCTCCTCTCCTAAAATACTTCCTCCGTAAGTCAAACCAAAATCATTTTTATTAACTGTTAGCGTTCCACTAAATGCGGCAGAAGGGAATCCCCATGGCGTATCTTGTTTCCCTAAGTAAACAAAGTTAAAAGAAACATCTTTAGTAACACCTCTCATATTAAGTTCACCATTTGCAACATATCCTTCTTCTGTTTTAACAACATTATTCGAAACAAACTTAATAGTAGGATATTTTTCTACATCAAAAAATTCATCACTTCTTAAGTGCTTATCTCTTTTTTCATTTCCTGTATAGATTGAATTAACATCTATAATTATTTCAATAGCTGTATTTTCATTATCAAAATTTACATTACCAGTAACTTTTTGAAAACTTCCTTTAGAAGTAGCTAATAAATGTCTTATTGAAAAATCTACATAAGCATGAGATTCATCAAGTATCCACTCTCCTTGTAATTCACTAATATCTTTTGATACATTTTCAACAACTTGTTCTATAGCTACCACCTCAACAGCTACAGAATCTGATTCATTGCCTTCAGTATGCCCACCTAAAATTGGAGCGATTACTAAACCAATTAAGCAAGTTAATTTAATTAAGATATTCATTGATGGCCCTGATGTATCTTTAAAAGGATCTCCAACTGTATCACCAGTTACTGCTGCTTTGTGAGCTTCAGAACCTTTATAAGTCATTTCTCCATTAATCATTACACCAGCTTCAAACGATTTTTTAGCGTTATCCCATGCTCCACCTGCATTATTTTGAAAAACTGCCCAAAGCACTCCGGACACAGTAACGCCAGCCATATAACCACCTAACATCTCTGCAATTAACTTATTATCGTATCCAAATAACATTGGTATTACAACTATAAATATAGGAAACCCAATAGTTAAAATACCCGGCAACATCATTTCTCTTAATGCCGCTTTTGTTGATATGTCAACACATTTACCATATTCAGGTTTACCTGTGCCTTCCATAATACCAGGTATCTCTTTGAACTGTCTCCTTACTTCATATACCATGTCCATCGCAGCTTTTCCAACTGAATTCATTGCTAACGCAGAAAAAACAACCGGAATCATCCCCCCTACAAACAACATAGCTAAAACAGGAGCTTTAAATATATTAATTCCTTCAATTCCTGTAAAAGTAACATAAGCTGCAAATAATGCTAAAGATGTAAGCGCTGCAGAAGCAATAGCAAAACCTTTTCCTGTTGCCGCAGTAGTATTACCTACTGAATCTAAAATATCAGTACGTGTTCTAACTTCTTTAGGTAACTCACTCATTTCAGCAATACCTCCTGCATTGTCAGATATTGGACCAAAAGCATCAATGGCTAATTGCATTGCTGTTGTAGCCATCATAGCAGATGCGGCTAAAGCTACACCATAAAAACCAGCTAAAGCATAAGAAGCCCAAATTGCACCAGCAAATAAAAGTACTGTTGGAAAGGTTGAAATCATACCTGTTGCTAACCCTGCAATTACATTAGTTCCTGCCCCCGTAGAAGATTTCTGAACAATTGCCAACACAGGTTTTGTTCCTAATCCAGTATAATATTCTGTAACTGATGAAATAACACCCCCTACAATTAAACCTACTATAGTTGCATAAAATACTCTAATGGAAGAAATTTCTTTTAAACCTTCACCAAAGAATTCCATATTCATTGTTCCTGGCAACATATATTTTACTAAAACAAAACAAGAAATAGCAGTTAATATAATAGAAACCCAGTTTCCGATATTCAACGCTCCTTGTACTTGTTTTTCTTTGGCATCATTATTTTTGATTTTCACTAACATTGTTCCGATAATAGAAAACACAATTCCGAAACCAGCAATTGCCATTGGTAATAAGATAGGACCTATTCCTCCAAACACATCTTGTATTGCTCCACCCATATCTTCAATAACATAGTTACCCAATACCATAGCAGCTAATACAGTAGCTACATAAGAACCAAATAAATCTGCTCCCATTCCAGCAACATCACCAACATTATCACCAACATTATCTGCAATAGTTGCAGGATTACGAGGATCATCTTCAGGAATTCCTGCTTCTACTTTTCCAACTAAATCAGCACCAACATCGGCAGCTTTAGTATAAATACCACCACCAACTCTTGCAAATAATGCAATAGATTCAGCTCCTAATGAAAACCCTGCTAAGGTTTCCAATACAATCGTCATGTCTTCTGTAGAAGTCCATGCACCTTTCATAAAATAATTAAATAAAATGATAAAGAAACCTGTTAAACCCAATACTGCTAAACCGGCAACACCTAAACCCATTACAGTACCACCACCAAAAGAAACTTTTAATGCTTGAGGTAAACTTGTACGAGCAGCTTGTGTTGTTCTTACATTAGTTTTAGTTGCTATTTTCATTCCCATATTTCCTGCTAATGCAGAAAAAAATGCTCCAAAAATAAAAGCTACTACTATTAATATATGTGTAGTAGGAACAATAAAAGATATTCCTGCCAAAACGATACTTGCTCCAATTACGAAGAAAGTTAATAAGCGGTATTCAGCTTTTAAGAATGCTAAAGCTCCTTCATAAATGTAATCTGAAATTTCTTTCATCTTACCATCACCTGCATCTTGTTTTAACACCCATGCTCTTTTTGCAGCCATAAAAGCTAGCCCAACTAAAGCCAATACAATTGGCAAGTAAATCATCATTGAATCCATATC
>CAMPHX010000345.1 GCA_946886085.1 uncultured Flavobacteriales bacterium
ACATTATTTTAACCAAGCATTTTTCTAAAAAATGATTCAACATATAAAAATAGTACTATTAAGCTGCTGCATAAGTTTATTTGTAAGCATTTCCGCTCAGGAACTAGATTGCAAAGTACAAATTAACTCCACACAAGTTCAGGCTACCGACAAAAGTGTTTTTGACTTTATGGAAAAAAACATTTTTGAATTTATGAATAGTCGAAAATGGACCAACCACATTTATCAGCCAAATGAAAGAATTGAATGTTCCATCTTAATCAATGTAAATGAGATGGTTTCCACTACAGAGTTTAAAGCTACTATTCAGGTTCAATCCAGAAGACCTGTTTTTAACAGTTCCTACAACAGTACTTTGCTCAATCACATTGATAAAGAATTTGAATTTAGGTTTAACGAATTCGACAATCTACAATATTCAGAAAATTCACACATCTCTAACCTTACTTCTGTATTGGCTTTTTATGCCTACATTATTATTGGTTTAGATTACGATTCTTTCGAATTAAAAGGAGGAACTCCCTATTTTTTACAAGCTCAAAAAATTGTATCTAATGCTCAAGGAGCTGCCGAACCGGGCTGGAAAGCTTTTGAAAATAACACCAACAGGTATTGGATAGTGCAAGACTTGCTTCATCCCACCCACGAATCGTTAAGACAATGTTATTACGAATACCACCGTTTGGGTTTTGATGAAATGGCTAAAGATGTAGCTAAAGGTAGAGCTAAAGTGTTAGAAAGTTTAAAACTTCTAGATAATGTTTATAAAGCCAAACCGGGAGCTTTTCATTTGCAGGTTTTCTTTAATTCTAAAGCTGATGAAATTGTAAACCTTTTTAAAGGTGGTCTTGCTAACGAGAAAAGTGAGGTAATTACTTTACTCGACAAAATAAATCCCATGAATGGGAGTAAATACAAAGAGATTAGAAAGTAACTACTTCCGGAGCTTTGTCGTTTTCGTTATCTGTTATTAGATAAAAACCAAAGCTCATAAACTTCTAAACTAATTCTCGTATTTCTATTAAAAACATGTATTTTTGAGTTGGAAATTTTAACATCAAAAAACCAACTATGCTGCAATCGCTTGTCATTAAAAATTACGCTATTATTGAGCAACTTCAGCTTAATTTTAACAACGATTTTACTGTGATAACGGGAGAAACCGGAGCAGGAAAATCGATACTTTTAGGAGCTTTATCCCTTATTCTTGGTCAGCGAGCTGATACTTCCGTACTCAACGATAAAGAAAAAAAATGTCTGGTAGAAGGAACCTTTAATGTTTCCGAAAAATTGGTTGCTCCATTTTTTAAAAGCAATGATTTAGACCTAGAATTTCCTATTATTGTAAGAAGAGAAATTAGTGCCAATGGTAAATCCAGAGCATTTATAAACGATACCCCTGTGAACCTCAATACTATTAAAGAATTATCTTTAACCTTAATAGATATTCATTCTCAACACGAAACCTTAGAGCTTAATTCATCTGATTTTCAAATTGAAGTGATAGATGCTTTTGCAAACACTGATGAATTTTTAAAAGAATATAAACAGCATTTTTCCGAATATCAAAAATTACAACAAAGCTATCAGCAATTGCTGCGCAGAGAAAATGAAGCTAAATCTGATTTGGATTACCTTTCTTTTCAATTGGAAGAATTAAAGGCTTTAAAACTTCAATCGGGAGAACAAGCCAATATTGAAAGTCAATTAGAAATTATTAATAATGCCGAGCAAATTCACACTACTTTACAACTTTCTGCAAATTTCCTTTTAAATAGTGATGATAGTATCATTTCCAGAATGAATACTATTACACAAGGTTTCTCAAAAATTAGTCATTGTTCTGAGAATTATAGTCAGATTTTAGAACGATTAAACTCCATATTAATAGAATTAAAAGACCTTGCCGGAGAAATTGATGCAGAAAACGATAATGTAGATGTTGATGCTTCTAAATTGGATTACCTCAACAGCAGACTAAACAGCATTTATGCTCTAACGCAAAAACATAGAGTAAGCAACTCCGATGAATTGTTAGATTTAGAAGCTAATTTGGAAAGTCAATTCAATGATATTAATTCTGCCGAAGAAAAAATACAACAACTGGAAAAAGAAATTGAACAGCGTAAAAAAACACTGTTAAATATTGCCGAAAATTTATCTACCAAAAGAAAAAATAGTTTTAAAGCGTTAGAAAAAAACATCACTGGTAACCTTAAAGAATTAGGGATGGAAGATGCTTCTTTTAAAATTGAACATCGAGTAAATAAAGAATTTGCCATTACAGGAATAGACCAAATAGAATTTATGTTTTCTGCCAATAAGGGCATGGCTTTAAAACCCTTACACAAAACAGCTTCGGGTGGAGAACTATCTAGATTAATGCTTACCATAAAAGCTATTTTAGCAGAAAACTCTTCCATACAAACCATTGTTTTTGATGAGATAGATACCGGTGTCTCTGGAGATATTGCTTATAAAATGGCTGCCATTATGGAACTGATGAGCAAAAAAATTCAGATAATTGCGATAACTCATTTACCACAAGTTGCTGCAAAAGGAAATACTCATTTTAAAATTTATAAAGAAAACCATCAAAACAAAACCCTTACTAAAATGAAAGTACTTATGGATGACGATAGAATTGACGAAATCGCCAAAATGCTAAGTGGAAAGGAATTAACAGGAGCAGCAAAAGAAAATGCACGTCATTTATTAACTGTAAAATAGGCTGCAAAACCATAAGAAAAGGGTAAGAGTGTAATTAAGTCTAAATCTTTAGCTTTTATTTTATTAATCTCACTATATTTGTGGCTCTAAAAAGTTTTTTAGAAATTTATGACAATGTTGTATTAATTAATTATAAGGAAAA
>CAMPHX010000346.1 GCA_946886085.1 uncultured Flavobacteriales bacterium
AAACAAGCTTTTGGTCCACAAACCTTAGACATGACGGTATCGGCAATTGAAATAAACACTAAATTAGGTGACGATGTATTTGAATAATAAATAGTTCAATTAACATAAAATAGTATAAAAATTCCCATAATTTTATGGGAATTTTTATATCTGTTAAATTATAGTATAAATGCGAATTACAAGAAGGAAGATTGTAGGGTTTTTTATTATAAGTGTTGTTGCTTTAGTGTTATTAGTAACCTTTAGCAATATGGTAATTATTAATTCTACAAAAGCTGCTATTCATAATCAGATAGAAGGTTTTCCTGAGGATTATCCTGTAGCCTTATTGCTTGGTACAAGTGAATACACCATTAAAGGAAGAACAAATTTGTTCTTCAAATATCGTATTGAAGCTGCTGCAGCACTTTATCACAATAAAAAAGTAAAACACATTATTGTAAGTGGCGATAATAGTTTGTTGGAATACAATGAGCCACGACAAATGTTTAAAGCCTTAGTGAAATTAGGTATTCCTGATAGTGCTATTACTTTAGATTTTGCAGGTTTCAGAACCTTAGATTCTGTAGTTAGATGTAAAGAAGTTTTCGGACAAAATAATTTTGTCATTATTTCTCAGCGTTTTCACGTGGAAAGAGCTTTATTTATTGCCAATAAATTTAATATTAATGCAATTGCCTATGCTGCTCAAAACCCACCCGAAAAATATGCTTTTAAAACTCAATTAAGAGAATATTTAGCCAAAACACTTGCGGTAATAGATGTTTATATTCTTAACACCAAACCTAAGTTTTTAGGGGAAAAAGAAAATGTTTCTTTTTAATATCTCAATACAAAATTTTCCTTACTCAAATCTGTGTTAAACAACACAATTCCAAAAGCAAATACATCAATGGTAGTAGTAACTTTAGGATGTTTTTTTATTTCTTCCCAAGCAGCCTTCATTTCATCCGACCAATAAATATCATCAAAAATAAAAACACTTTTAACGGAAGCCTTTTCTACACACCTATTAAAATAGGAGAGGGTAGCAGCTTTTGTGTGGTTGCCATCAAAATAAACAAAATCTAAAACAGTATGTTGAGAAATGATAGTTGGCAAAGCATTTTCAAAACTATCATTGTAAATTTTAATGTTGTTGTAGCCAATTTTCTTAAAATTTATTTTGGCAATTTTAGTGATGTTAGGACAACCCTCAATGGTATGTACCGTACATTTTGAGTTGTGAGCAGCCAAATACATCGTACTAATTCCAACCGATGTACCTATTTCTATAATGGATGATGGTTTAAACCTATTGGCTAATCGAAATAATAACTGCCCGTATTTTGGCGGTTTAGAAGAAAATTTAGTGATATTGGTAATTTTTCTTTCTGTAGATGAATGAACTTTTGAACCCGCTCCCAAATCCGTTACATTAATTTTTTGTTTACTCAGCAAAAGCATCGCTCTTATAGATTCAATATCATCAAAACAATAATATTTTTGATCATCTTTAATAATCTGAGTGTAAAGCTCAAAAACAAATGGAGACTGAATACCATGCTCATTCTTAGATTTTAAGAGAAAGCCAAGGTAGTTTAAAAGTAACTTCAGTTTGTTCATGCTTCAAAATTATACAATATCTATTGCTAACAATAGTTTTGAGTGAGAAAATATGGTTTTGTGATTAGAGATTGGAAATTAGAAATTCGAGATTAGTTAATTGTGAGAATGTGCAAATGTGAGCATAAAGTAGAGTGATTAAAAATAAATTCATAGATTTGAACATCAAACTTAAAATATGAATATTGCAATAATAGGCTACGGCAAAATGGGACAAGTAATTGAAAGAATTGCTTTAGAGAGAGGTCATCAGGTAACTTTAAAAATTACGGTTGATAATGCAGCAGATTTAAATCCTGAAAATTTAAAAGAAGTAGATGTCGCTATTGAGTTTACTACTCCTGAAAATGCTGTTAAATCTATTTCCATTTGTTTGGAAAACCAAGTACCTATTGTAGTTGGAACAACAGGTTGGTATCATCAATTTGATGTAGTAAAACAAAAATGCGATGAACATCAAGGAACATTATTATACGCTACCAACTGTAGTGTGGGGGTTAATTTATTTTTTAAATTAAATGAGCAGTTAGCAAAATTGATGAATAATCACCCTGATTATGAAGTGAAAATGGATGAAGTGCATCACACACAAAAACTTGATATTCCTAGTGGTACGGCAATTACGTTGGCAGAGGGCATTATTACTAATTTGGATGTCAAAACAAAGTGGGGAATACAACCATCAGCAGATAAAAGCGAGTTGTTTATTGAAGCTCACAGAATTGAAAATGTTCCGGGAACCCATCAAGTAACGTATTCCTCTGCTATAGATGATATTGAAATAAAACATACCGCTCATAACAGAGAAGGTTTTGCTCAAGGTGCAGTTATTGCAGCTGAATTTATTCATAATAAGAAAGGGATATATACCATGCAAGATGCCTTATTTGGTTAAATAAGTGTACTATGACTCCAAATGAAAAAGAAAAAATAAAAGCCCTAATTCAAAAGTATAATCCCATACTTAAAGAATCTATTGAAATTGCGTTGGTAGAAGATTTGTTTAACTTGATTATCGTCAACAGAGATGATACAGATTTTGAGTTGAAAGATTTGCTAAAGAACAAAAAACAACTTAAAAAGTTTGTGATGAAAGAATTTATTCAGCTGAATAACAAACTACTTACCTCTGAGTTAAAACACATGGACGAACCTAAATTTAAACTCACCAAAAGAGATAGTCAAGTTAATTTGAAGTTTTAGTTGGTTTTTTTTAGCAATAGTCATTTCGAACAAAATTTTACATCCGCCT
>CAMPHX010000347.1 GCA_946886085.1 uncultured Flavobacteriales bacterium
ACATACTTACTTGTATATTACTCTTTTCGTTACTCCAAAACATTTTTAAAGAATACAATATTTTACTTCCACTCTTAATAACAACATTATTTCTAATCCATCCTTTACATACAGAACCGGTGGCTAATATTAAAAGTAGAGATGAGCTGTTTATGTTTTTAGGTATTATTTTATCCTTAATTTATTTTATAAAATACTTTAATACTAACCAATTAAAATACATACTATTTGCTGTATTAGCTACTATTTTTGCATTTTTATCGAAAAGAAATGCCATGGCAATTTTAGGTTTATTACCTATTGTGCTTTATTTTATAAAAGCTGATTTAAGGAAAAGTGGTGTCATATTATTTTCATTATGTTTTGCTATAGCAATTTTCATTTCTATTAAGCAAGGCTTATTAAGCGGTGAAGCTAATCGGAAATTATTGTTTTTTGAAAACCCATTAGTTTATGAAGGTAATTTTTTTGACAGAATATCAGTAGCACTTTATTGTGCTTGGTTTTATTTAGAAATGTTAATTTACCCTATTGACCTTTCTTTTTATTATGGTTACAATCAAATTCCTATGGCAACTTTCTCCAATTGGCAAGTTTGGGCAGCCATTATCTTTTTTATTCCTCTCGGTATTTATGGGTTCATACAGTTTTTAAAAAGAAAAATAATAGGGTTGGGAATAGTTATTTGGTTTGGAGTAATGCTTGGAGTAATAAATGTGTTGTTTCCTATTGTAGGAATTGTGGCAGATCGTTTTACTTATATTTTTTCTATAGGTTTTTGTATAGTTCTTGGTTTTTTATTACTCAAAATATTTAAAATTGATATTCATTCCGAAACAATTGGTGTGAAACTACCTGCTACTTTTTTACTTGTTTTTAGCGTTATTTCTATAGCTTATTCTGCCAGAACAATTATCAGAAATCCAGATTGGCATGATAAATTAACCCTCTATGAAAATGATATTGAACATCTAACCGAATCTGCAAAAGCACATGCTTTAATTGCTAATACCTTATACCCTAAAGTTGCCAAAGAATTAAGGAACAACTCTAATAACCCTCAACTTCAAAATGATGTCAAAAAAATTATTCATCACTATAATGAAGCTTTAAGAATTGATTCCACTTACTTAACTTCTATTAATAATTTGGGGTCTGTTTATGTGAATTTTTTACAAGACTATGAGAAAGCTATTTATTATTGTTCTAAAGCTGTAGCAATGGACTCTAGCTATGTAGAAGCACATACTAATTTAGCATTTTCTTATAATAAACTCGATAAGCACGATTTAGCTTTAAGACATTACGCTAAAGTAATAGAACTAATTCCTGAAAACTTAGTAACCTACGAAAAATTGATGAACATTGCTAGAGATGCCAATAAAGCAGAATATGCCATACAATTGCTGGAAAAGTTAAAAGAAAAAATTCCTGAATCTAAAGTCTATTTTATCAGTTTAGCCAACTTATACTCACTTATACCAAATGGAAATCGATTTACCATTTATTATTTTGAAAAAGCTTTTCAGCTTGATTCAAACGACAAACAACTTTGTGCTCACATTCATTCTCTATTAGTAAATTCAGGTAATTTAGAAAGAGCCCAGCAGTATTTTGAATTGTGTAAATAAAAAGATAGCCACTGAACTTCAGTGGCTATCTTTTTATTTACAAATAATTAATTACTTAATGAATCTCTATTTCATAAGGCATTCTTGCTAAAATTCCTTGCTGAGTAGATAGTCTTTCAACAGCTCGGTAGTATTTATAACCCTCACCCATTTGTTTTTTCATAAAATAAGCTTCCATATCTCCGGACAACGTAATTAATAACTCATTAAACGGGTTTTTCTCAGCTTTTGGATATGCTGTTAAGGTATAATCTTCCATTTCTGCTAAATTCTGAGCTATTTCAACTGCTTTATTTATACCTCCTATTTCATCTACTAAACCAATCTTTTTAGCATCAATACCCGTCCAAACTCTTCCTTGTCCGATAGAGTCAACTTGTTCTTTAGTCATTCCTCTACCCTCGGCTACTTTAGTAATAAAATCATCGTAAATATTTTCTACTCCAATTTGAATAATATCTTTTTCTTCTTGAGTTAATGGTCTGAAAATGGTTAACATATCAGCATGAGTGTTCGTCTTAACTGTATCAAAAGTAATTCCCAATTTATTATTGAAAAACCCCTGTGCATTAGGAATTAAACCAAAAACACCTATTGAGCCTGTTATTGTTTTTTCATCTGCAACAATTTTATCAGCTGCACAAGAAATATAATACCCACCAGATGCAGCAACATTACCCATAGAAACTACAACAGGTTTTACTTTTTTAGCCAAAATTACTTCTCTCCACATAACATCAGAGGCCATTGCACTTCCTCCTGGAGAATTCACTCTTAAAACAATTGCTTTAACATTACTATCTAAACGGGCTTCTCTAATTGCTTTAGAAATAGTTTCTGACCCCATCTGTCCTTTCTCCCCTTTACCGCTAACAATATCTCCACTAGCATAAACAACTGCTATCTGATTAGAACTTGGTTCAGATGTTTTCTCTTTTAATTCTTTTAATGGATCTTTACTTGCTGATAAATACTTAGCTAATTCAATAAAATTAATATCTTCGTAAGATGCAACCTCTAATTTTTCTTTAAACATATCTAATAGCTCATCTTTGTACATTATTTCATCAACAAAACCTTCATTTTTAGCATCTATAGCTTTCTGAATTTTAATTCCATCAGCTAATTCATTAATTTTTTCAATGCTTATTTTTCTTGATGCAGCAACTTTTTCCAACATGCTTCCCCAAGTGGTGTTTAAAATTAACTCCATTTGT
>CAMPHX010000348.1 GCA_946886085.1 uncultured Flavobacteriales bacterium
AGCTGACAATTCCTTTAAAACAACGGCTGAATCAATAAAATAAGGATTAAACCCCATAGTTGAACAAACTAACATTTCGGTTTTATCGTTAATTAATCTCCAATCTGTTTTGGTGGAACCGCTATCTGCAACTAAAATCATGGTGCTAAAATTTTTCACTAAACTAATCAATAAAAAATTGAAAATAAACCATTTTGTGTTACTTTTAATTGCAAATTTGTGGGTAGAATGAAAAAGTTATTGATTTTTATAAGTTTAGGATGTGTACTTCAGGTCGGTTTTGCTCAAAACGATACCACAGATATTCCTGCCAGAAAACTGTCTTTCAATGATTTTATGGCATATTACTCTACCAACGACACTTCTGCTGCGGTTATTGAGTTTTTCTTTGAGCGAAAAGAAACCAACGCTGTAACAGAAATGATGTTTTTACCACTTTCTGCCGGAGTATTTTTTCTTTCTCCACCCTTAGGTTTTGGTATGGGGGTAATTAGTATCCCTTTTTTTATTCACGGCACCTACACACTTATTCGGTTTAACAAAAAAAAGCTCAAACGCATATTAATTGAATACAATGAAACGGGCTACTTACCCAAAAACATCAGAAAAAAAGCCAATAAAATTATCTACTACTATTCTCTTCCTGATGATTTTTAACTACAAAACCAACATGCTTTAAATCTTTCCAAAAATGAGGATAAGATTTCTCTACAACCTCTTGATTTTCTATTATAAGTTTATCAGTAATTAACGCTAAAGGAGCAAAAGCCATTGCCATTCTATGATCGTTGTACGTAGCAATTGAGTGTTCCTTTATGTTCATTTCTTTTTGCGAATGTATAATTAAATCATTGTCTTCAATAGTTACTTGATATCCCAAGGCTGTTAGCTCATTTTGTAAAGCTACTACCCTATCCGTTTCCTTTATTCTCAAAGTTGAAATTCCTGTAATACGAACAGGTAGATTTAACGCAGCACAAGTAACGGCATAGGTCTGAGCTAAATCAGGAAAAAGCGTAAAATCTACTGTTTTCATCTTCCAAGCATTAAAAATATTGGTTTTAGTCAACTCAACACCTCCGTCAATATAAGAAGTACTTACTCCCAATTCAGGATATAAAGCTACTACCGCATTATCTCCTTGTAAACTGGTTTTATCTAACCCTTTTAAAACAATAGTGGCATTTTTTGACAAAGCCACCATGCTGTACCAATAAGAAGCAGCACTCCAATCGGCTTCTACGCTAAAGTCTTTTGCTACATAATTTCCTTGCTTTATCATTAATTTATTTTCCGACAACCAAGTTACTTCAACATCAAAATAGTGCATGATGCTTATGGTCATTAAAATATAGGATTTAGAAACTATTGGAGTAGTAAAAGTGATAGTGAGTTCTGTTTTCAACAAAGGAGCTATCAGTAACAAAGCAGAGATATACTGACTGCTTACACTTCCGTCTAAATTAATAGCATCTCCATTAAGTTTTTTTCCTTTAATTTGAAGTGGCGGAAAACCTTCATTAGTTAAATACTGTATATCGGCACCGAGAGCTTTAAGTCCCTCTACCAAAATTTTTATCGGACGTTGGTGCATACGCTCAGAACCTGAAAGAACAACATTTTTTCCTTCAGTAGCAGCAAAATAAGCCGTAAGAAAACGCATAGTTGCTCCCGCATGTCCAACATCTATTGAATTGCTATTTTGTTCGAGAACCTGTTTTAAAATTTGTGTATCCGCAGCAGTTGATAAACCGCTAATAGTAAACTGTTGATGAAGAATATGATGTATCATCAATACCCTGTTGCTTATACTTTTAGAAGTAGGTAAAGTAATGCTCGAAGATAGTATTGCTGAAGGATGTTGTAGGCAAACAGACATTAATCTATTTTTTTTAATGAACAGTAATAGTTTAAAGCTTCTAAAATTAAATCTTCACCAATTTTATGATTAACCGTTGCTTCTCCTATCGTTTTAAGCAACGTAAAATTAATCGCCCTATTTTTATTTTTCTTATCGTTTTTCATTAACCCAATTAGTAGCTGAAAGCTATCTTCTTTTAAATCATAATAATTAAAAAAGTCAATAATACAACTTACAATATCTTTTAGTGCTTTGTGATTTAACCCATTTACTTTGTGCGATATGTAAGCTTCGCAAATTAAACCTACAGCAACGGCTTCACCATGCAATAAAGGCAATTCTTCGTTGCTCAGTGAATAAGATTCTAAGGCGTGCCCTATAGTATGTCCGAAGTTAAGTTTTTTACGTTCTCCGCTTTCTTTTAAGTCTCGTTTTACAATGTCATTTTTAATTTCAACACTTCTAAGAATCAGTTGTTCCCATAATAAGTCATTAGAAAGTAAATTGGTTTTAAGTTTTTTCCAGTAATCAACATCAGCAATCAATGCGTGTTTAAGTGCTTCGCTATATCCGGCAAGCATTTCTCTTTTATTGAGTGTTCTTAAAAAATTAGGATAAATAAATACTGCTTCGGCTTCATTAAAAACCCCTATAATGTTCTTCAAATTATTTAAATCCACTCCTACTTTACCTCCTACAGAAGCATCAATTTGAGCCAACAAAGTGGTGGGAACATTAATAAAATTAATACCTCTTTTATAAACCGAAGCGACAAAACCGCCTAAATCACAAATTACTCCCCCTCCCAAATTGATAACTAAGGCATCTCTGTCTACTTTCAGCTCTACAAATGTTTGCCATATATACTGACAAATTTCTAAGGTTTTATTCTCCTCACCACTATCAAGCTCAATAATTTCAACATCATTAGCCAATTCGGTTTGAATTAAAAAATCGGTAGCACAATAGTTAAAACTATTTTCA
>CAMPHX010000349.1 GCA_946886085.1 uncultured Flavobacteriales bacterium
CTGCTAATAATAAAAACTTAGAACAATTTTCAATTTCTTTTTTTGGAGGAGAACCACTCTTGTACTTTAAGAAAAATGTCGTTCCAGTTATAAACCATTTGGTTGAAACTTGCCAAAATAAAGAGATTATGTTTGATATTGGCTTTACGTCCAATGGATACTTAATTAATCAAGAGTTTATTGATTATTTTAAAGACAACAACATAACTTGTTCTCTACAAATAACTTTAGATGGTTATAAAGAAGAACATGACCTTGTGAGATTTGTAAATAAGAATAAGGGTTCATACGAAGTTATAACTAAAAATATTAAATTGTTAATTGAAAATGGTTTTTTTGTACGCCTTAGAATTAATTATACAGATAAAAACATACAAAATGTAAGTAAGATTACGAGAGAATTTGTAGATGTTTCACAAGAAGTAAGAGACCAATATTTGATGTTTGATTTTCATAGAGTTTGGCAAAATGAAGTGCAAGATGATACTAATAAGATACTTGATGAAAACATGCGTACAATTCAAAATGAAGGTTTCAAAGTTACAAGTAAATTTTCTCCAAACAATGTTGTTGATTCGTGCTATGCAGATAAGAGAAATAGTGTTGTAGTTAATTATAATGGTGATATATATAAATGTACTGCTCGTGATTTTACTAAAGAGAACAGGGAAGGTACTATTGATAAAAATGGGGATTTAAAATGGGAGAATGATTCTCTTGAAAAAAGAATGAACGCAAAATTTAAAAATAAATCATGTCTATCTTGTAAAATAATGCCTTTATGTAATGGAGGGTGTTCACAACACGCTCTTGAACATGTTGGAGAAGATTATTGTGTTTATTTTGGCAATGAAAATGAAAAAGACAATATAGTAAAAACAAAAATTGATGAAATTGTTTACCGAGAGAAACAAACTTCAATTCCACCGCTTAAAGAATCTAACTCAGAACGAATAACTGTTTGATTTTAAAACCCCTCCTTTCATTCAAAAAAGGATTTTTGCTTACTAATTTTTTATAATGAATATGAAAACCACAATAGTTTTAATTTTCTTAAGTATTTTTTTTTCTCTTGTAGTGAAGTACCAAATGAAATAAGCAAAGAGGAAAATGTTAATAGTTTTGTTCAAATCGAATATCCCGAAGTTTATGAACTTGCCAATATAATTCTTGCATTAACTGATTATGGTAAAACTGATAAATACCAAGTCCAGAAGAATTTTCCATATTATAATGAAGTGCTTACTTATTTTGAGCCTTATTCATCCCATCCGTTAATAGATTCTGTAAATTTTTCAAGAGAAAAATGGCAAGAATATTTAAGTTTTAGAACTGATGCTTACGCTTTTCAATTTGATAAAAAAGGTCAAATTAAAAGAATAAATTCCTTTCAGTCATTTGAAATTAAGACTTTTGATAAATACCTTAATTTGATTCAAGATTTTGCAGATAAATCAAATTTCAGACGATTCTTTAAAGAACACCAATCTTATTATAAAAATGTCAAAAAAGAGTATGAAAAAATAAATATGATTCCTGAAATACAAGACTTTTTGACATCTGAATTTGGAAATTATTTCTCTGAAACAAAATACTCCATAGTTCTTTCTGCTTTCGTTGGAGCACAGAATTTACATCGTGATATTGATTCAATTCATACTGCTGATTTTGTTCCTGTAGATGAGCAAATCTTACAAGGAAATAATAATTTAGATAATTATAAAAAATCTATACAAATACATGGACTTTTTACAGAAATGAATCACGGTTATATAAACCCGATAACTGATAATTTCAGTGAATTACTAAAAGAAAAATTTAAAGAAAATATTTGGGATGATTCAAGCGGTTATGCAGGTTATAAAACAGCCGTTTTTAATGAGTATATGACATGGGCTGTTTACGATATTTTCAATACTAAGTATTTTCCTGATATTGCAAATGAAGTAAATTTATATTGGCACTTTCAAAATGATAACAGAGGGTTTCCTTATTCATATTACTTTGCTCAAAACTTTAAACAACTTTATTTAAAAAAGCAACAAAATGAAACCATAAAGGATATATATCCCCAAATAATTAAATGGTGTGGGACACAAGAAGAACTTACTAAACCTACGTTAATTAGCCCAATTGATTCTTTTATTGCAACTAAAGAAGTTCAAGAATTCAATTTTAAATTCTCAGAACCATTAAAAAGGATGAAAGAATTTGATGTTCTAATAGAATCACCTGAAAGAATAATTGATACTATTCGTATAAACAATCAACATAACCTAAAATGGTCTGATGACAATCAAAGTATTTCATTTACACTTAACATTCCGGAAATACCGATATTTTATGTAACTTTTAATTGGTGGGGTACAACAATACCACTTTATAATGAAAAAGGAATATTGATTAAAAGTAATAGCTATGTTAAGGTACTTAACCGTAGCATGTTAATGAAAAAAGGAGATTAGAAACATATGCAAAAATACGCTGAATACTTTATGATGGCTGAATTTATGAAAGCCAAGCAAGAAGTTTTCCAAAATGAGAGTGGGAGAGAGGGAGTAGATTTTATTGTCAAAACCAAATCAGGTAATTATCACGAATTGTATTTACAGCCCATCAATTTAGAAACAGAAAGAAGCGTTAAAATCACAAAAACCGTTTTAGGAGAACCAAAAGACAACCTTTCGGTGGCGTTGGTGCTATTTATGAAAGATATTGAGCCAGTTTTGTATTTAATCCCTTCAACACAATTAGCAAAACCCGATAATTACATTTTTATCGATAACGACCAAGGCGAACGCTTCAAACACATGTCTAATTGGGAAATCAAAGTATTTACCAAGGC
>CAMPHX010000350.1 GCA_946886085.1 uncultured Flavobacteriales bacterium
CTATTATCCATGTTAACTTTGATTTGCCTAAGTTGTTCGCAAACAGAAGAGAAACCTGTTTTAACAAAAGACAATGAATTTGAAGATAAAACATTTTACATTGAGACAGAAAATTTTAGTGAAGAGTTAAACAATTGTTTCAAAAATATCATTTTTAACAAATGGAGCGACCTTGACTTTAAACTTAGAGATACTACAGAAGAGTTGATCACAAAGGAAATAACCGAAAAACATATTTTTTTAGACATCAAAAACTTTAAAGAGGATTTAGAAGATAACAACTTTGAAAAAATTACTATTCGGCTAAAAGGTGACTGGACAATTGAAAATACCAAATATTCTATTGAAAGATTTAAATACACTGGTAATGGAACATGGAGAAGAATAGGCAATCTAGGCGACTTTAAAACAGTCGATAGAGATAACGACTTAATTAGTCCTAAAAAATTAGATACGGATGAATTATGCCAGCAACTTATAGAAAAGACAGTAATAGCCAGCTACAAATAAAAAAACAAAAAAAGCTAAGAAAAAACAATGACACTTGAAGAAAATTTAGAAAAATATAGTTACCAACTTCCTAATATTTCTACACCCGGAGGGAGTTATGTTTCCGTAAATATTAGAGGAAATATTGCGTATATCGCAATTCAATTTCCAATAATAAATGAAGTGTTTTTGTATCAAGGAAGATTGGGTGAGGAAATTTCCACCGATGAAGGATATAAAGCAATGGAATTATGTGCTCTAAATGTTTTATCACAGGTAAATAAGAAGATAGGTTTTGATAAAATTGTTGGACTAAATCACATTGATGCCTATTTTCAATCAGGAGAAGAATGGGACGACTCACCAAAAGTAGTCAATGGAGCTTCCGATTTATTTGTAAAGGTTTTGGAAAAAAAAGGCGAACATTCAAGAGCAATTTTTGGCGTTCATAAACTGCCTAGAAATTTTTGTGTAGGATTGACTGCATCTTTCACAATAAAAAAATAATGTTACTCCCTTCACTACCGCAAGCATTACGCTTGTGGGATGTGAAATGTCTAAACTACTCGCCCTAATCCGTTTCAAGCATCCGGTTGGAACATTGAACATTGTAAGGCTCTATAAAACTATAAGCGAAATGTATGAACGGAAAACAATGCTAAACAAAAGAAACACCGTCACCAATCAACCTTCAACGTCATTCCTGAAATTTTTGAGGCATGAAGAAAATTATTAGGAATCTTTTTCGTTCGAAATAATAAAGATTCCTGTTTCCGTTGCACTTCACAGGAATGACGGCAAGAGTTAAAGGAATAACTGTAAAAGAAAAAAGCTATCTAAAATCTTCATGTGAAGTATAATATCTAAACTACTTACCCAACTCTTGTTTCGTTTTTTCTAAACTGCTTTTTATCATTGCTAGTGCTTTGTTGATAGTGGTAAGTTTTGTTCTAAAAGATAAAATAGCCATTCGTATTACAAACTTTTCGTTTACTACAGTGGAACTCAAAAACACACTACCATCTTGATGGATGTGTTGCATTAAGTTTTTATTAAATACATTCGCATTTTCTTTAGCAGGATACCAAAAATAACTTACCGATAAATCGGGTTCAGGACCTACATCAAAACCTAACTCCACTAATTGCTCTCTAAAATAAGTAGTTAGCAATAATTTTTCTTCCAGACAAGCAATAAAAGGTTTTACACCATGTAATTGCAAGGGCAACCATAACCTTAACCCTCTAAAATGTTTGGTCAGTTCAGGAGAAACATTAGCAGGACTATTAGTCAACTCATCCCCCATAGCATCTTGCATATAATTAGCAGTATAAAGATTGGAATGTAATAACGCTTCTTTATCTTTTACCAAAACAGCTCCTAAGCCGTAAGGTAAAAACATTCCTTTGTGTGGGTCAACCACTAAACTATCGGCTGTTTCCATTCCTTTAAACAACTGTTTTTTGGATGTCATCACAAAGAACCCACCATAGGCAGCATCTACATGAAACCATAAATTATGTTGGTGAGCAATGTTGCCAATTTCTGCTAATGGATCAATAGCTCCTGTATCTGTTGTTCCTGCTGAGGCAATTACCAAAAATGGATGTAGTCCGTTAGATTTATCTGCTTTTATTAATTGCTCCAACACGGCCGTATTTATCTTGTGGTTTTCATCCAAGTCAACATAACGGATAATGACATCTTCCAACCCAATAATTTTAAGTGCTTTTTGAATACAATGATGTACCTGAGCACTTAAATAAACTACGCTTTTGGTAATTTTTTCATTTTTAATTTGATGTTTATCTCGAGCAGCAGCTAAGGCAATTAAATTAGAAATAGAGCCTCCCGAAGCTAAATTGCCCACCGCAGTTTTAGGGAAAGAAAATACTTCTTTTAACCAATTAATCACTTCGTTTTCTATAGTAACTGCTCCCGGTGAAGCATAAAAAACTCCGGCATATTCATTAGAAATAGCAGCTAAAAAATCGCCCAAGGCAGCGGTGTAAATTCCACCTCCGGGTATATATCCTACATGTCCGCCCGATGCTGCTTTAATCCCCGTATCTATAACTTCCGATTGGTACAGTTTTAAAAGTGCTTCAATAGTCGTTGGTGTTTTAATTACTAATTTGTCACTCGCTTGTGTTGTTGCAGTAAAAGAGGTCGAATTGGGTAATTCTTCTATAAATTGATTGGCAAATGCACTTACTTTATCAAGCAATTGCTTTCTATCGGATAGGTTTACTTCTAATTGGTTGGCAATTTTTTCTTGCTCTTTTATCTTGGATATTAATTCTTGCATAAAACTATATTTCATTGCAACAAAAATAAACATACGAAATAAGAA
>CAMPHX010000351.1 GCA_946886085.1 uncultured Flavobacteriales bacterium
ATTTAAAAAGTAATTCTTTAAAGTGTTTTGAATTGGTGGCACTTGCTCTAATTTTCTTTAAATTGCTTTCAAAATCATTTTCTTTTAAAAATGCTAACACACTTTTTGGTAAAGGAATTTCATCATTAGAAAACAATAACTCACTAGTATCAAAAAAGATTTTCAGCTCTTCAAACGATGTGAAGTTATACGTAAACAACAATTCCTCTTCACTATTCGTCCACTGCTGCATAGCTCTCCCTGTTCCGAAAGGTACTCGCTCTGAAATTCTGGGAGAAGGAAAAACTGTGGTAGTATTTATTTCTGTAAAGTTTCCCAATGGAATTACTTTTTGCAGAAAATAAAAATCCTCTCCGGCTTTTCGTTTGTTCATTCCGCCTTGTTTGTGGTAAATGGCTGCTCTAACTGCCATGCTTGAGCCAACAGTATGAAAGGCATAAGGCAATCCGACATAATGCAGTGCTTCTTTGTAATAACGCAAATGAAGTTCATACTGAATTATTCCATCATAAATTCGCTGCGGAAATTCATTTCCTTCTAGGGGATGCTCGTAATAAATGGAGCAAGCTACACTTTTAGGGTGTTGATTAAAATGAGTTTCTATTGCTGTGAAGTAATTTTTAGCACACGTTGCATCTGCATCAAAGCAAACAATAATTCCATCTGTTTTACCAATTGAAGCTAATCTGTTGTATGCCTCATCCATTCCTATTTTTCGAGCCAAGCCAACACCTGCGTCTTTTTTTGGTAAATCTGTGGCCTCAATAAATGAGAAATGAATCTTATCTCGTTGATGAGTGGATAACCAAGCTAAAGCTTCACTCAAGCTATGTTGGTTTTGTTCTAGTACTTTTTTTGAATCTGCTTCTGAAGAATTGATGACTGTAATTACCTCCACATTTGTTTGTGGCGATTTGCAATCATAAAGACTTTGAAGACTTTTAACCAAATTGGGTTCGTTGTAGCAAGGTATTACAACTATTATTGTTGTTGATGGATGTATAGAGATGTTATTGTGATACTGCACTTTTAATTGTTTTTAGCTGTTTATATTTATTTGTTATGGTTCATTATAAACTTCTAAACTATATAAACTTCTAACCTAAATATACTGATACACTTCTGCCACAAGCTTCTCCTGTGAGGGGTAACTTATTAAAATTCCTTTTTGAGCTCCTTGGTAAACGAACATACTACTTGCTGCAACTGCACTTGCTCCATGTTGTACTGCTGTTAAAAAATCTGACGCTTGTTTGGCTCCTCCACAAATTACTAAAGGCAATGAACTTATTTCCGATATTTTTGAAATTAATGAATAATCATATCCGGAAAAAGTACCATCTAAATCGATAGAATTAACAAATAGTTCTCCTGCACCACTTTCCTCAATTTGGTGCACAAATTCCAATAATGGAGTTTTTACTTTTTTACTCCCGGAAACGGTATAAGCGTGTTGTTTTCCTAACCAATCTTTTTTTACATCTATAGAAGCAACAATACTTTGCGAACCAAAAATGTTAGCTGCTTCAGTAATTAAATTCAAATTAGTTGAAAGTACCGAGTTAATAACCACTTTTTCTATACCCAATTTAAAAAGCTTTTCTATTTGGTCTAAAGAATTTATTCCACCACCATAAGCAAAAGGCATAAAAGCTTCTTCAGCAATTTCTTCAATTTTTTTATAGTTGGGTGTTCTTTTTTCTTTGGTGGCGGTAATGTCTAAAATTACAATTTCGTCAACCTCTTTCTCATTAAAAATTTTAACGGCATTAATTGGATCGCCAATATAATTAGGGTTTTTAAAACGAATGGTTTTTACTAACTTTTCGTTTTGCAAGGTAAGCACCGGTATAACTCTAATTCTTCGCATTGGTTTATAGGTTAACAAAATTTTGTAATAACCTCATACCAAATTTATGGCTTTTTTCAGGATGAAATTGTACGCCAAAAATATTTTCTTTTTCTACTGCGGAAACAAATTCGTAACCATAATTAGAGTTGGTTAACACATTATTTTCATTTTTGGGTTGCATATGATATGTATGTACAAAGTAAAATCTAGCTTCATCTTCAAGTCCTTCCATTAGCATCGATTTTTTGGTGACAGTTACTTCATTCCAACTCATGTGAGGAATTTTTAGTTGCTTGGTCATTTTAGATTTATCAAACTTAACAATATCCATATCTATCCAACCCAACCCTTTTTCTACTCCTTCTTCACTTTTATTTCCTAACAATTGAGCTCCCAAGCAAATACCTAATATGGGCGTTTTATTATTAATGACTTTTTCATTGAGTATCTCGATTAAGCCAGATTGTTGCAGGTTTTTCATGCCATAATCAAAGCTACCTACACCTGGTAATATAAGCTTTTCAGCTTGGGCAATTTCTTCAGCAGAAGAACTAATAATCGATTTAGCCCCAATACGCTTTAACATATTCTGAATGGACTTAATATTTCCAGCGTTGTAGTTAATAATAGTAATCATGAGCAAAATCTCTTAGATGTTGCAAATGTAATTCGATTTAATGAAATGAGGTAATGAACTTGTTATAAATTACTGCACTACTATTTTATCAGATAAAATGGTAGTAGGAAGTTCAATTCGGTAGATGTATATTCCTTTGCTTAAAAAAGATAAATCAATGCTGTTTTTTTGAAGTTGTTTATTACTATACACCACTCTACCTGATAAATCAACCACCTGAACGCTAACATTTTCCGTGCTTACCGATAAATTCAAATAGTTTTCATGATAATACACCTCCAACCCATTAGTTTCATTTTTAATGGCAATAATATCGCCATTAAAAATGAAACTAATGGGTTGGAGGTGTAT
>CAMPHX010000352.1 GCA_946886085.1 uncultured Flavobacteriales bacterium
ATAAAAATGTTCTCGTTTAATCAAGCCTTTATTTTCTTCATCGGTATAAAACTCTTTCCATACACCTATTTTTTTTCCATTTTTTATTTGCCCTTTCTCTTTTACAATGGTATTATTGTCATTTGCATAAATAACAGTATCCTTTTGCCCATATAAACTATAAATGGAAAAAACAAAGAAAATGGGTAGCGTAATTTTTTTAATCATCCACATCTCCAATAGTATTATCAGTTTGAATAAACTCTATCCCAACTTTCCCTACTTCATTAGTATTAATGAAATTTAGAGTGGCATTTATTCCAAGGCTATTAAATGCTTGTTGAAAATCATTTTGTTGATTATTTGGAAGAGTAACATTTATTATATCAAATGGCTCTAGAGCAGTTGATTCAAGAGCTTGAGTAATTATATTACTAAAATTAACTGGGGTTGTTGTTCCATCATCATTAGTATTAACACCCGCTACTATTATACCCCCTACAACTTTTTGATTAGGTCTATCTGTTATTATTGAAGCACCCCTTCCTTGCCCAACAAGTTGTGGTTCTCCAGGCTCTCCTTTACCCTCAAACTCACGACCATCAGGAAAGGTAACTTTGTTAACTAATCCAGTATTTTCATTTTTTTCAAATTTAAAAAGCTCACTTAGCTCTATTAATTCTTTAAATTTAAAATTATCTAATCCTGTTAATTCTGGTATTGGTTTTGAGTTTTCATCAAAAAAATTGACCTCTAATGGAACATCTGTTTCCTCTAAAACTATTAGAGCTACTTCTCTTACCTCAACAACTGTCTGTCCTTGTACAATTTTTCTCGTACCAAAATGTACACTAAATCTTTCGAGACCTTCAAGTTCCCTAGAATCAATTAATCTATTCTCACTAAAGGCATAAGGACTATTCCATGGATATTTTTTAAAGAGACGGTCAACACTCCAATTTAATCTACCCAATCTTACATCTTGTCCTCTATATTTAAAAACGATATGATTTCCTATTCCACTTACTTCATTATCTTTTAATTGATTTTGAAAGCTCCATTTATAATCCCCAATATCCATACATACGGTTTGTGTTACTTCTTCTTCGTGGGTAATAAGGGCATCATCTATAAAGAAAGAACCACTAGCTTGGTTGCCCGTACGGTACACTTTTACTAGGTAAATTCCGGTGGTACTTGCCGTAAATTGGTGGGTAAAAGCAGTGTGCACCGCACTGTTATGCTTTTGCTTGTAGCTAAGCATTTCATCTTTACTAACCCCAACTTTACCATATCCCATTTTTTTTATTTTTCTTCATTCAACTTCTTTGGTATATTGCCAATCTCGCGAGAGTCTACCTTTCTCAAACAGTTTTCAACACTAAAAGTTATCTCATTCCATATTAATTTAGGAATAGAAAGCTTTCCATTTTCATCTTCCATTAACTCAGAAGTGCATACTCCATAAGTTTCTTCTATTATTTTTCCATTACTATTAAGCTTAAAAATAAAATTAATTTGTCCTACACAATCTAAATTATTTCCGTAATAGTAATGTATCTTTTCAATATTTCCATTGTCTGAATAATGAACATCTGCAATTTTATCTTCATAAAATTTATATATTTCAAGTATTACATTGTTTTTAGTTTTACTTATTATGGTTTTTTTATTGTAACCTTTTGAATTAATAAATTCAATATAAATTTTTTCATCATTTTTAGATACATAAATACTATCTCTTGTTCCGTTATCGTAACTTTGTATTTTTGAATTAATAGCATTTGTATTTATCTGTGTTGATGAATTAGTACAAGATATAACAACAACGAAGATTAGTGTAAATATTTTGATAAGTCTCATTATTTTATTATTTTGTTTCTATTGTTACTTGTTTCGTATCTGTTCTTGGTTTAGATATTGTTATATTGACTATCCCAGCACTTTCAAATATTTTTTTGATAACTAAGCCCCTAACATTAACTAAAAAGTTTATAGATTTTCCTGAGTAGTTAGTGCCAGCATTTTTTGGAACCTCTAATCCTTTTATTTCGTCAAAACTTTTTCCACTAGATGCAATACCTGTTTGAATTATAATTTCAAGATTAGGATTTGTTTTTTGTCGTTCTTTAATAGTTTCAATTGTTTTCATGAGTTCTTTTAACCCAGATTCAATTTTACTATCCCATAAAGCAAATTCTATAGGAACATCAAATATTGCACTATTTTGTTGAGATGATGTACTCGTTGTACTTGTGGTATTAATTGATGCAGCTTTAGTTGCTTCAGTAGGTCTTTTTGTAGAACTGGTAGCTTCTGTTTTTTTGGTAACTTTTTTTTCCGTTTCAACTTTTACAGCAGGTTTAGCAGGAAGAGGTATTGGACCAATACTGGCAGTATGATTTCTTTTTCCTGTCTTATTTTCATAACCTTTGTTATCGTTAATCATTTTTTCGAGAAAGAATTTATGCTTACCAGATTGTGGTTCATCATAATCTCCATCATTAATTCCATCCACTCCCTCATATCTAATATTTGCTTCTTGCTTTTTACTTTTTCCTTCTTCATCAAGAGGTTCAAAGAAAACCATATAACCTTGAGAAGTTCCTGTTACTCTATATTCTTCAAGTCCATCAAGGTCAATTGCCCAAATAGGTTTATTCCCTGCAAATTGATAAGGAGTATAAAAAGGATAAGCGTCCATTAAAGGGTCAACACTTAAAAACCTACCCAACCTTGAGCCATATATTCTAAACCCATAATCATAATTATTCCCACTTCCTTTCACCTCGTCATCCTTTTCGTGTCCGTTAAAGCCGTAGGTAGAGGAACTCAGGCGATTTTTTT
>CAMPHX010000353.1 GCA_946886085.1 uncultured Flavobacteriales bacterium
AAAATTAAATAAAACATATAAATACTTATTAGTCATTTTAAGATTATTTAAAAATGCATTTGTCATGCCCATTGACTTAGGGTTTGTCGAATTAATTATTATACTTTAAATAATGTAAGAAATGGATAAAAACCAGTGGCTTTGTTACAGTTGTGTTTATTCAGGACATTGTCATATTGAGTTGCAAACTAAATCTCCAATAATATCTTGCAATGAATACTTTATTAAAGGTAGTGATGAAAAACCTTTTGTGTATAATAGCAAGCAAACAGAAACAACGAATCATCTTGGTTTATGCTCAAGTTGTGATTATAAAGATAATTGCTTATTAAGAGTAGAAAATGAAATAATTATTAATTGTGAACATTATCAATAACTAAAAAAAATGGAAACAAAAACATTAAAAAACCAAAAAACAAGCATGTATGAAAATGTGATGAAGCAATTCAATCATGCAGCTGATGTAATGGGATTAAACGAAAATATTAGAAAAATTCTTTCTGCAACTAATAATGAAATAGTAGTGCATTTTCCTGTAAGGTTAGATAATGGTAAAGTAGAAGTATTTACTGGGTATAGAGTACAACATAACAATGCTCTAGGGCCTTATAAAGGTGGGTTAAGATTTCATCCAACAGTAGATATTGATGCTGCAAGAGCTTTAGCAATTTGGATGACATGGAAATCTGCTTTGGCAGGATTACCTTATGGTGGGGGAAAAGGTGGTATTCAAATTGATCCTAGAAAATATTCTCAATCAGAATTAGAAAGAATAACTAGACGATTTACTTATGCATTAGGAGACAACATTGGGCCAGATTTAGATATTCCTGCGCCAGATGTAAACACTAATGCTCAAATTATGGCTTGGATTGCTGACACTTATGTTTCTACAAAATCTCCAGCTAACAGACAAAATAATTTACATGTTGTAACAGGAAAACCAGTTGGTTCTGGTGGGTTAGAAGGACGAGATAGAGCTACTGGATTTGGTGTAGTAGCAACAATTAAAGCTTGGGCTAAATTGAAAAACAAAAGTTTGGAAGGTAAAAAATACATTGTTCAAGGTTTTGGAAACGTAGGTTATTGGGCAGCCCATTTTATGGCAAAAGAAGGAGCTATTTTAATAGGAGTACAAGATGCTAGTGCTACAGTGATGAGAGAAGAGGGAATTGATCCTGAGGAATTATTAAATTATTGTAAACAAAACAAAGGGTTAATAGCAGGATTGCCTAATGTTAACTTAATCAATGCTGAAGATTTTTTTAGTCAAGATTGTGATATTATTATTCCGGCAGCTTTAGGAAACCAAATAACTATAGAAAACGCCCCATTTATTAAAGCAGAATTAATTGCAGAAGGGGCTAATGGACCTACCACAGTTGATGCTGAAGAAATTTTATTAGAAAAAAGTATTGATATTATCCCTGATATCTTATGTAACTCAGGGGGAGTAACAGGTAGTTATTATGAATGGCTACAAAACAAAAGAAGTGAAAACTGGAAAATAGAGGATGTTTTGATCTTATTAGAAGATAAGATTAAAACTGCTTTTAACAAAACAATTAAAACAGCTGGACAATTTAATACTGATTGGAGAACAAGTGCATACATAGTTGCCCTACAACGATTAGAACAAACATATAATGAAAGAGGAGTGTTCCCATAATATAAAGTAATGAGAAAGATAGGTTTACTTAGGGAAAATCAGCACAGTAATATTACTGTGCTGATTCCTCAAAATATTATACAATTAAAAAGTGAAGCAGAGTTTTTTATAGAAACAAATGCTGGTGTAGCTTCTGGCTATTCAGATGAAGATTATAAAAAAGCTGGTGCTACAATTATTCAATCAAAACAAGAATTAATAACAGTTGCTGATTTAATACTAAGTTATAGTGCTATTATAGGTAATGAAGAGATAAATTCAGATAAAACATTTGTGGGCGTTTATGATGTATTAAATGATTACAGTACTATTTTACCGTTTCAAAAAAAAGGAGTAGATGTTTATAGCCTTAATCTTTTACCAAGAACAGCTAATGCACAATATGTGGATATATTTTCCTCGGCAGCATCAATTTTGGGTCATAAAGCGGTACTAATAGCATCTATAATTAGTCCAATAACGATGCCTATGATATTAGGAGTAGGAGGCACATTTAGCCCTGTAAATGTATTGATATTAGGGGTTGGTGATGCAGGTTTACAAGCCATTGTAACTGCCAAACGATTAGGAGCAATAGTAAGAGCTTTTGATGTAAAAGCAGTAGCTAAAATAGATGTAGAAAATTTAGGTGCGGAATTTATAAACATTGAAAATGCTATTGAGAGTTCTAATGCAGAAGGCAATACAATAGAAAAAGATAAGGCTTTTTTCGAAAAAGTTGATGAAATTTTATATAATGAGGTCGTAAATGCTGATATCATTATTTCTACAGCAAAAATATCAGGTGAAAAAGCGCCTTTATTAATTAGTGAAACTGCAATTAAAGCCATGAAACCTGACTCTGTTATTGTTGATTTAGCTGCAGATACAGGAGGAAGTAGTGCTTTAACTGAAAAAGGTAAAACAATTATTACAGAGAATAGAATAACTATTGTGGGAGATACTCAAATGTTAGGTAAAGTTGCTAAAGCGACTACATTTTTATTAGCCAATAATTTTGCATCTTTTTTAAAACATTATATAGGCAATAATGATAATGATGAAATTTTAAACGCTACAAAAGTTATTACAGATGGCAAAGTAACTAACTCTCGATTAATAGCTGAAATAGATAATTTATAATTAATGCAATATCAATTTTTAATATGATACGTAC
>CAMPHX010000354.1 GCA_946886085.1 uncultured Flavobacteriales bacterium
AATTAGCACCAATTAAAAACATTTTTGATATTTTTTGAGTTAATTTCTTGTTTTGGATTTTCAAAAATAAAATTTGTGTTATTTGAGATAATTTGTGTTAGAATTAAGATTTTTAGAGATAAAAAAATAACAAAGCCCATTAATAGCTATTAATGGGCTTTGTATAACTTGTTAAATTAGATCAACTTAAAACCTATCGGCATTCATCACTTTTGTCCAAGCGTTTACAAAATCGTGTACAAATTTTTCTTTGTTATCATCTTGAGCATACACTTCTGCATAAGCTCGCAATATAGAGTTGGAGCCAAAAACTAAATCCACTCGTGTAGCCGTCCATTTGGTTGTTCCAGTTTTTCTGTCAACAATATTGTATAAATTATCATTAACGGGTTTCCAAGCGTAATTCATATCAGTAAGGTTTACAAAGAAATCATTGCTTAAAACACCAGGGTTGTCTGTGAAAACACCATGTTTATTTCCTCCGTAATTTGTTCCTAACACACGCATTCCGCCAATCAAAACAGTCATTTCAGGAGCGGTTAATCCCATTAGTTGGGTTCTGTCTAATAATAATTCTTCCGCTTTTACAGTATAATCTTTTTTCAACCAGTTTCTGTAACCATCATGTAGGGGTTCTAATACATCAAACGATGCTGCATCTGTCATTTCTGCTGTTGCATCTCCTCTTCCTGCATTAAAAGGAACTTTGATGTTTACTCCGCCTTGTTGAGCAGCTTTCTCAATTGCAGCTGTGCCTCCTAAAACAATTAAATCCGCTATGCTTACTTTTTTAGATAAACTTGCCTGAATTTCTGTTAATATATTTAATACTTTTTGCAATCTTTCAGGTTCGTTTCCTTCCCAATCTTTTTGCGGTGCTAAACGAATTCTAGCTCCGTTTGCTCCACCTCTGTAATCAGATTTTCTAAAAGTTCTTGCACTATCCCAAGCAGTAGTAATGAGTTCAGTCTGGCTTAATCCGCTGTTCAATAGTTTAGTTTTTAATTCTTCAATTTCTGTGTCAGATAAGGTATAATCAACTGTTGGAACAGGGTCTTGCCAGATTAAATCTTCCTTTGGAACATCTGCTCCTAAATAACGGCTTTTTGGTCCTAAATCTCTGTGGGTTAATTTAAACCATGCTCTGGCAAAAACTTCTTTAAAATACTCATGGTCTTTATGGAAACGCTCTGAAATTTTTCTATATTCAGGATCCATTTTCATTGCCATATCAGCATCTGTCATGATTGGGTTTCTGCGGATATTTGGTATATGTGCATCAAAAGGTTTGTCTTCTTCCTTCATGTTGATAGGTTCCCATTGCCAAGCTCCGGCAGGGCTTTTTTTCAATTCCCATTCGTGATTTAATAACAAATGAAAATACGTATTGTTCCATCTATCAGGAGTGGTTGTCCAAGCTCCTTCCAATCCGCTTGTAACGGTATCTTCAGCATTTCCTTTGCCTTTTGAGTTCATCCAGCCAAAACCTTGATCATGAATTTCTGCTCCTTCAGGACTTTCTCCTAAAATAGCAGCATCACCATTTCCATGCGCTTTACCAACGGTATGACCTCCGGCTGTTAATGCTACTGTTTCTTCATCGTTCATAGCCATTCTCTTGAAAGTCATTCTAACATCTTGAGCAGTTTTTAGAGGATCTGGATTTCCATCAACACCTTCAGGATTTACATAAATTAATCCCATTTGTACGGCTGCCAACGGATTATCTAAAGAGTCTCTGTTGGCATCGCTTGAGTAACGATTTTTAGTTGCTGCCAACCATTCTTTTTCATTTCCCCAATTAATGTCCTTTTCGGGATGCCAAATGTCTTCACGACCACCGGCAAAACCAAATGTTTTGAATCCCATAGATTCGTAAGCCATATTTCCGGCAAGAATGTATAAATCTGCCCAAGAAATTTTGTTACCGTATTTTTTCTTTATAGGCCACAATAACCTACGTGCTTTATCTAAGTTACCATTGTCGGGCCAGCTGTTTAGCGGTGCAAAACGTTGGTTTCCTGTGTTACTTCCACCACGACCATCAGCAATTCTGTAAGTTCCAGCAGCATGCCAAGCCATACGAATCATTAATCCGCCATAATGCCCCCAATCGGCAGGCCACCAATCTTGATTTTCAGTCATGAATTTTTTTAAGTCGTTTTTTAATGCTTCTAAGTCTAATTTTTTGAATTCTTCGGCATAGTTAAATTTACTTCCCAAGGGATTGGTTTTCGTGTCTTGCTGGTGTAAAATATCTAAATTTAGTGCTTTTGGCCACCAATTCATTGATGAATTACTTGTTTCTGTGTTTGCCCCATGATGAAAGGGGCATTTTCCTGTTGAATTGTCCATAAATTAGTTTTTAGTTAAGTTATTAGTTATTAAATTTTCCTGTTATCTGAAGTTTAACTTCTTGAATGTTAAAGTTTTTTATTTTGTGCGTTTTAAAATAATTTTCAATGACTTCATTCAATTGTACATCTTCATAATCTTCAATACGGTCTGTTTCTGTACAATATAAATGATGATGATTGGTTAAGACCGAATCGTAACGCATAATATCTTTCTCTGTTTTTACTTTGCTTAGCAGCTTGTTTTCAACAAAAGAATCTAACACTTTATATACCGTACCTACAGAAATATTGGGATGATTTTTTTTGATGTATGCTATTATGTTTTCGGCTGTTGGATGGTTTTTTAAATGGGTAATTGCTTCAAAAATAGCGACACGCTGAGGAGTTACTTTTAGTCCTTTTTCTTTTAATGCTTTTCTGAAAAATTCACTCATGATATTTACTAGTAATTATTCTTCAAAGATAATA
>CAMPHX010000355.1 GCA_946886085.1 uncultured Flavobacteriales bacterium
CCCTAAAGATATTGTTTCGGGAGATTTTTTCTGGATAAAAGAAGCAGGTAGTAAATTTTATTTTTCTGTAGTAGACTGTACAGGCCATGGTGTTCCCGGTGCATTCATGAGTATTATTGGATTTAATTCTCTCAATCGAATAGTAGAAGATTTACAATTAAGTGAAACAGGTTCAATTCTTGACAAATTAAATGAGTTGGTAATTCACTCTATTAGAAAACAAGATAAAGATGGAAGTTCAGTAAGAGATGGTATGGATTTATCTTTTTGTTGTATTGACTTAGAAAGTAAGATGCTTCAATTTTCAGGGGCGAATAATCCTTTATATGTTTTAAGAACTGTTTCTAATGATAGTCATAATTTACCCATTTCCATGACTGAAAATGGGTACAATTTATTAGAAATTAAAGCTGATAAAATGGCAATTGGTGGAGCGGAAAATTCAAAAAAGTACCAAACACATCAAGTACAATTGCAACAAGGAGATGCTATCTATTTATTTTCTGATGGTTATGCCGATCAATTCGGAGGTCCTAAAGGGAAAAAGTTTATGTATAGACGTTTTAAGGAGTTGATACTTTCTATACAAGAGCATCCGATGAGTAAGCAAAAAGAAATCTTCGATACCACTATGCTCAATTGGAAGGGAGATGTGGATCAAATTGATGATATTTGTGTTCTTGGGGTAAAAATTTGATTTAGAGAAATAACCAAGTTTTACAACAAAATTAACCAGTTCTGTATATCCGGTGAAGTTAAATTTTCAATTTTCTCCAATCACCTTTTTTCAAATACCAAAGGGAAAAAAGTCCTAACAACCCAAAATAGATAAACTCCGAACACCAAACTATAGGTAGAGCTGCTTCAAATTTAATGGCAATAAAATAAGCAGCAATTAAATAAATAGATATGGTTGTCGCTTCAATTAAAAGTGATACTCTGGTGTTTCCTGTGCCTGAAACTGCATTGAATAAGATAAAAGCAATGCAAAAGAAAAACATAGTTAAATTAATTACCCTTAATGTTGGAATAGAATCGTTTATTAGATTAATATCCGGAGTATAAAACCCTATAATTTCCTTTCCGAAAAATATACTAAACATGCCTATAACCATAGTTGAACCTAAACTTAATACCAAAACTCTTTTGATAAGTGTCATTACCTTATATTCTCTTTTTTGTCCGATAAGATTACTTACTAAAGTGTTGGTAGCCGAGCTAAATCCAAAAAGCGGAATCATAAGTACCATGTAAATACTACGGATGATATGAGAAATTGCCAATTCTTTTTCTCCCAATTTTTCAATAATCATAAAGAATATAAACCAAGAGCTAATTGCTAAAAAATTCTGAAGCATAATAGGGCTGCCTACTTTTGTAATTTTATTAATTATTTCCCAATTGATTGTTTTGAATTTAAACAGTTGGAATTGTTTTACAAAAGCATTTTTATGGGTATAAACTACCAAATAGCAAAAAGCCACCAATTCAGCTAAAACGGAAGCTATTGCAGCACCTTTTATTTCCATTCTTGGGAAACCGAAATTTCCAAATATTAGCGCATAATCAAAAAACACATTAACTAACATCATGGCAATAGTGGTATGTATAAGCACTTTGGTGTTGGTTGTCCCTACATAAAAAGCTATAAAAACAAAATTTAGAAAATGAAAAAGTACTCCGAAAGAACGGTAATACAAAAATTCAATAGTAGCAGTATAAATAGCAGGGGAGGAGGTTATATTTTCTAATAAAACGGGAGCAATAAATTGAAGAAGTATAAAAACTAATAGTGAAATAAAAGAAAGTAAATAGATGGTTTGATCGAAAATAGCTCCAATTTGAGCAAAATTTTTCTCACCATTTCTTCTGCCCATAATAATTTGAGCTCCCGTACTTAACCCAACTCCGGTAAGAATTAATACAAAGTAAAAAATTCCGGCATTGCCAGCTGCTCCCAGTGCAATGTGGTTTACCTGACCTAAAAATATGGTGTCGGTAACGGTTATTACATTAAGGGCTACATTGCTTAATATAATTGGAAGAGCAATTTTCCAAATACTTTTATAGTTAATATGAGCTTTCAAAAGTTATAAGTTTTGGAAAAAACTAAAATTAACATTGCCATATTTTCTGTGCTGAAAAAAATTAGGATGCTTACTAAACTCCACAAATTTATCGTGTTCTAAAACCAACCAACCATCGTCTTTTAACCAATTGTTTTTAAAAATTAAATCTGGTATTTCAGTTAATTCTTTTAGTTGATAGGGAGGGTCGGCAAAAATAAAATCGAATTGATGTATAGATTTTTGTAAGAACCTAAACACATCTTGTTTTATCACTTGTATTTGTTTTAATTCAAGTTTAGTGCTGGTTTCTTTTACAAAACGAACACAGTGGTTGTTAGCATCAACACTAGTAATATTTTTTGCTCCTCGTGAGGCAAATTCTAAGGAAATGTTTCCTGTACCACAAAATAAATCTAATACAGACAATTCATCAATATCAAAGTTGTTTTCAATGATATTAAATAAGCCTTCTTTAGCAAAGTCGGTAGTTGGTCTAACCGGTAGTTGCTTAGGGGCTGAAATGGTTTTCCCTTTATATTTTCCGCTAATTATTCGCACAAGTATTGTTGAAAAATGGAGTAATAATAGGTTGGTGAAATTTCATCAAAAATATAACTCAATTTTAAGGATGAGTTAGCAAGTAAATCGTTCTTTTCTAAAAATGAGACTTCGTTAATATAAGTATTAAGTAAGGTATAAATGGTAGAGTTTTTTTCTACTTCGCCCAATAAGCGAATGTGTACTTTTTTGTTG
>CAMPHX010000356.1 GCA_946886085.1 uncultured Flavobacteriales bacterium
ACTCTCACTAGCTCCAATCAAGTAAACACCATATCGCCATCACCGGCTTGAAAGATGAGTTGTTCTTCCTCAAAATAATGCGCTAATTTATGGGAGTAGAAATAAGCCCTGGTCAATGGTTTTTTATATAAGAAAGGCGTAGTATGTTTATTAAAGTAATTCACCAACTGCGGCTGAAATACGCTAATGGTGTTTAATTTATAGGTTTTTACAAACTGATAAATCAATTGAGCGGCTTCGGCTATTTTTTCATCTTCTAAATACGTTTGGTAAACACTTAGCTGCTTTTCTCTAATTTGTAATAACATAAAGCCTTTTACTTGCTTTTCATTATCAATAAGTTTTACCATAAACAACCTAAAATCTGTTGAAAGGGAAGAAAAATAATAATTCTTACCCAGTGCATCATTGGTGGGTGCTGAGAGTACCCAAGGGTATTTCATTATCCAGTTTAACTCTACTTTAGCTCTCTTAAACGGGCTGTTTTGTTGGTGTTTCAGCAGAAAAGCGTTCAGCTCTTCATCAATCTCATTCACATACAATACCTTACTTTCAGCTTTAAATCTTGGTGTTCTTAGGTTTAATAACACATCACCAAACACATTTAACAACGTATCTGCTGCTCCCACAAAAGGTAAAGCTATTTTCCAGCCGGGTTGTTTGTTTTTAATAATGGTTTTAAAATCAAATCGGGCATACATTCTAATGCCTGCTAAATCTACCTGTTTAAAAAAACCATCTTTGGTATAAAGCTGTTTAGAAGCTTTTACCGGTCCTTGAAAAACAATTTTCAACTCCCAATCTTTTAAGGCAGCATCCACCATTTTTTTAGCGATGCCCAACCCTCTTTGGTTAGCATCTACCCACACACAACTGTACCAAGCTACTTTTTCAGTTGTTTCTTTATGAATAATGTTTTCTACCAACAACAGCCTGTACCCAACAATTTTATTGTCTAGCATGGCCAAATAAAGAATTACATCATCTTTATCAGCTCTGGGGTTGTTAATGTGAGAAATAGCTCTTTGCTTAGAAATAGGATAATCAGGCAGGTGTTTAAAGGCTTCCGAATGAATAAATTCTTCGAGTTGAGCAGTGGTATATGATTTTATGGTTACAGCCATTTACAATGGTTTACGAACTGATGTGTCTTTCTTTTTTCTCAGGATAAATATCATCTATGGTAACCAAAATAGCCGTCTCCTCTACTCCACCAAAATCAGGATTAAGAGCCGTTCCAAAAGATTTCATAGTGTCAGATATTTTCATGTACGTATTAATTAGCGGAGGAACAGCTTCACCATGACTTTTTAAGTATTGATACAGTGATTTTAATCCTTCATCAAAATTTTTATCCCTTATCAATCTCTTTATTTCCCTTAAATCTGTATTAATTTCTATTGGATGAATAGGCGTTACCAAGTTTTCTAAATCAGGAAAATAAGAATTCATAAAATAAAGCAAGGCATTACGTGCATGCTTATCATAACTGGAATACATCGTTACCTTACCAAAGAAATACTTGATGTGTGGATAACTAATAATGATAGAACCCAATCCATCCCAAATATTATCTAACGCAAAAATACCTTTTCTGGAACTTCCTCCTCCTGCTTGATAAAGTGGTTGTACCCAAGATCTTCCCAACTCTATAGTGTAAGGCAAATACTCTTTAATAAACTTATCCGAAAAATTAAAATAATACTTGGTAGAAAGCAAAATTTCTCCGGATGGAGATATGGCTGTAGAGCAATCTTTAAAACGATAACCGCTCACTATCTCTCTGTCTTCTCTATCGTAAACAATCAGTTGCTCGTAGCAATTTTCTGAAGTGTCAAAATCATCTAAATCAATATCTTTACCTGTCCCTCCTCCAGCTTGCGAAAAAGACAATTCTCTTAATCTACCAATTTCCTTAAGCACATTAGGAGCGTTATGATAGTTTACTATGTAAATGTCATTATCTCCTTTGTTGGTTTTTTTAACAAACCTTTCCGGAGTAAGTTCTTTTTCAAGCAATGCTCTGTCAACTGGTTGCATCATTGTTAACTTATTGGTTAATCGTTAATTGTCAAATCTCTAATTTCTAACTTCTAATCTCTAATCCTTCAATTCATACACTTTCTTTTTTACCCATTCTGCCCAATATTTATCAGACTTATCATTTTCAAATTTAGTGTAAGAAATAGGTTTTCCAAAAGTTATGGTAATGGTTTTATTTTTTTGTTTAAACGTTTCTTTTGCCAAAAATAGCATTTCTATATTAGCTTTTATGCCTAAAAACTTTCTAAAATTAGCTAATCTGTAAAAAAAGTTAGACAACTTACCATCTACATGAATAGGAACCACGTCTTTATGATGTCTTTTTGCTTGGGAAATAAAGGTTTTTTTCCATTCTAAATCTCTAATTTTTCCCTTGGTTTTTCTACTTACCAATCCGGCAGGAAAAACAAAAACTGCTCTATCAGAAGAAAAAAGTTCATTAACACTGTTAAGCGATTGTTTAGAATTGCTACCATGCTTATTTACTCCAACAAAAAGTCCGTTTAAATTTTTTAGGTGTAACAGAATATCATTTACTACAAACCGAACATCCTTACGATAATCTTTTAAAGCAGTAACAATTGCCAACGCATCTACTCCACCCAACGGATGGTTAGAAGCTAAAATACATCCACCGCTTTTAGGAACATGTTCTATTCCTTTTACTTTTATTTTAATATTGAATCGATGAATAATATCTTCTGCAAAATCGTAATCGAATTTGTCTTTATTCTCTATTAAAATAGTATTAATATCCTCTTGATGGATGGTTCTTTT
>CAMPHX010000357.1 GCA_946886085.1 uncultured Flavobacteriales bacterium
ATTTTGATGTTTCCCATAAAAATGGAGATTACCCTGTTTTAAATTTAGCCGGAAAAACGTTGGTTTACCTAAGCGAAAAACCAACCAGCCCAAACAGCTACAAAAAAACCAACTGGATTATCTTGTTGTTATTCTTCATAAGTGTACTATTAATCACCTCTTTTATCAACATCATTTGCATCAATACAAAAGTGTTAAAACCATTTAATTACATTTTTGTTTTTGCTTTTTTAGCCATTTTCAGGTTCTTAAATTTAAGTTACCATTTCCCCGAAAGTGTTTTTAATCAAGAAATTTTTAGTCCCCTAATCTATGCTCACTCTGTATTTTTCCCCTCTTTGGGAGATTTCTTAATTCACATCGTGTTTTTCTTTATTTTAATTTATTTCACAGTAAAATTTAAAAACACTTCTCAGAAAAAAAGCAAATGGTCAGCGTTTATTTTTATGCTTTTTATTGCCTTTTTACCTCTCTTAATTACCGATTTACTGGAAGGATTAATTAAAAACTCTAAAATTAATTTCGATATTAATTACATTCTAGATTTAAGCGCCTACAGTTTTGTCGGTATCATTACACTGCTAATGTTATATGTAAGCACTATTATTTTAGTAAAAACAGCTTTTAACAGATTCTCGACCTCAATTTTTACGAAAAAACAATTTGTAAGCATTATTTTACTTTTCTCTTTCTTAGCACTAATTATTGGTCAGTTAGTTTACAAACTACAGTTTTTACATGGTGGTTGGATATTAATTGTTATCCTAATTTTTTCCTATAAAGACACTTCTTCAAAAGCAGAGTTTAATAAAATAATCTTCATCACCTTAGTAATAGCTTTATCTATTTCTTATGGGTTTATCAATTTTAGTGTGGACAAAGAACTCTCTGATAAACAATTTGTTGCCAAAAACATTGCGAAAGAACAAGACCCTATTACCGAGTATTTATTTAAAGAGGTCAAGACCAAAATGGAAGCAGATACTTTTCTTCAAAATAACTTAAATGAATATTGGGACAAAAAAACCGAATTCGATAATTACATTTCCAACAAATATTTTAGTGGTTTTTGGAATAATTACTTTGTAAATATTTATCAATGCTCAGATAGTGACACTATTTTTATAAAAGAAAACAATGAAAACGCTAACTGTTTAGACTTTTTTAAAAATAAAATTAAAACCCAGTCCTATCATCCTGAAAATATTAATGATGATATTAATTTCCTCTATTCAAATGATGGAATTAGCAGCTATTTAGGTAGTTTAATTGTTCAAGATTCATCTAACAATAAGCGTAAAGATTCTTACCTTTTTATAGAGTTTTTTCCTCAATCTTATTCAAAAACTATAGGTTATCCTGAATTGTTGCTAAATGAAAAAGAAATTGAAAAATCGTTGCAACTAAATAAATATTCTTATGCCAAATACAAAAAAGGCAAGTTGGTGAGTAACTCCGGAACCATGAATTATACTTCGGAATGGACAGGAAAATTTTCACTTCCTAAAACTTTTGGATTCATCTCACAAATAACAACCAACAACGAACATTTAATCTACCAAAGCGATAGATTTACTACCATCATTGTTAGTGCTAAAAAGAAAGATTTTATAGATTACATTACTACTTTTTCTTACTTATTTTTAATAACCAGTTTAGTGTTTTTTGTTATTAGTATTTTTATTAAAACTCCACCGTTCAGTTGGTTGCTATCGTTAACCGATTTTAGTTCTAAAATTCAATTTTTTATTATCTCCACAATTTTACTATCATTTTTACTTTATGGTTGGGGAACAACATATTACATTGAAAAACAATATGTAAACAAAAACAAGAAAATCTTACGAGAAAAAGTACAATCGTTAATAATTGAGTTAGACCAAAAATTTGGCGAACACAAAGAACTTACAAATGCCAATTTGGATGAAATGACTTATTATTTAGTTAAGTTTTCTAATGTTTTTTATACTGACATTAATATGTTTGATAAAAATGGCGAATTACTTGCCACCTCTCGTTCGGAAATCTACGATGCAGGGTTACTTAGCCCCAGAATGGACAGAAATGCTTACAAAAACATACATTTACAAAAAAAAGTAGCTTTTATAAATAATGAAAATATTGGCGAACTAAATTATTTATCGGCTTATGTGCCTTTTACCAATAGAAAAAATAAATTTTTGGCTTATGTAAACCTGCCTTACTTTGCTAAACAAAATGAGTTTGAAAATGAGCTCTCGGAATTCTTTACAGCTCTTATTAACATTTATGGAATGCTATTTTTAATCTCTGTAATTATTGCCGTATTTTTTGCCAACTACATTTCCGAACCGCTGAGATTAATTCGTCAGAAAATTAGTGCTTTACGATTCGGACAATCGTATGAGGTAATTAATTGGAATTCTAATGATGAAATTGGTGCGTTAGTAAAAGAATACAACAAAAAAGTAATGGAATTAGAGGCAAATGCACAAAAATTAGCCAAATCAGAAAGAGAAAGTGCTTGGAGAGAAATGGCTAAACAAGTGGCTCACGAGATTAAAAACCCTTTAACTCCAATGAAGCTTAGTGTACAACACCTGCAAAGATTTACCAACGAAAACCCGACTGACTTACAAGAAAAAATTAAAAAAACAACCAATATGCTTATTGAGCAGATTGATACGCTAGCTAATATTGCCAATGCTTTCTCTAACTTCGCCAAAATGCCAAAAGCCAATACCGAAAAAATTGACCTAATCCCTATTATTAAAAACACTATTAATTTATTTGATGCTGTCTCTTATACAATCTCCGAGCCCACGAGACGTAGAGGAATCT
>CAMPHX010000358.1 GCA_946886085.1 uncultured Flavobacteriales bacterium
ATTAAATATATTAAAAATACATAATTGTTCCATTGAAGATTTCGTTAATTTACCAATAAATGATGAGCAACAAATTAAAAATAAAACATCTAAAAAGTAAGTATATTATTACTTTGTTTTTATTATTGCTCTGTTCATTTAATATTTTTTCTCAAACGTTAATTTACTCTGATATATTACAAGGGGGTGTCACTGGCAATGGAGGAACTGCAGCCTTTGGTTCGGGTACTATAAATATGTCAGTACAAATACCCCCTAACAGTACTATCAAAAAAGCGTATTTAATTGCTGCACGTGACAGTTTGGCGGATGATTTTACCGTTACTTTAAATGGAGTTGCCTATACTTTTACTAATGCTTCCATCGTAACAAATGGATTTTTAGCATATTCTTCTTTAAACTTCAATCGCCCTAACTCTGGTATACATATATTGGATGTAACGACAAATACAAGTCCTACCGTTAATAATTATGCATTGGTAATACCACCCCATCCTAACCCAATAAAAGGAGCCTATACTTTTTTTTACCTTTATATTGTCTTTGAAAACCCATCATTATCCAAAACAGCATTAAACTTATATATTAACAAATACGATGTAGCACCATTAATTAGTTATAATATTAGCAATATTAATAAAATAAATAATTTGAAGCCTGCTTGTTTAGCTATTATAAATAATTCAGCATGTGATACGATTCAGGATGGTTCTTATGTTTCAGTTAATAGTAACACCATAGGTTTAATAGGAGGAGAAGATTTTAATTCTAATTTATGGACATGTGTTGGTGCATGGTCTAATTTTGCTCACTACAACGATACTTTATTTGGTTTGGATGATGATACACCAGATAGTTTAATGGCAGGTACTGATGCTTTGGCGGATATAAAAAGCTATGTAACTAATGGAGATACAGCTGTTGATGTTACTTTTACTTACCAATCTAATTTTGCTCCATTAACCAATCCTATTAGAGCGGTAATGCTTTCTTATAGTACCCCCTGCGACACCTTTACCACCACAGCAACAACAACACAAGACACTATTTGCTTAGGCGATAGCGTACAACTTAATGCCACGGGAGGTAGCCAATACAATTGGTTTGGAGCTTTTGGTGGGCTAAGTGATACAAGCATAGCCAACCCTATGGCAAGCCCCCCACAAACTACCACCTATATAGTAACCATAAAAAATGATAGCGGTTGTTTAAAAACAGAGCATGTTAAAATCTGGGTAACTCAACCCATAGATAGTATTATTACCACACCAACCATTTGCGGTAGTGCAACAGGTAGTATAACCGCTCATTTTAACACCAATGCTAATTATAATTTTATGCTGTATGATAATAACTTTAACCCATTAGCCAACAATACTACTGGAGTTTTTAACCAATTAGCAGAAGGAACCTACATAGTAGAAAACACTCTACACAACTGTACTTTTTATGATACTGTAACGGTAAATGCCATCAACAACGTAATTGCTAATTTTTATAGTTTACCACAAGCACCGTTTAGCAATCCTAATCAACCACTCGGAAAAGCACCAATGGAAGTAAGCTTCTTTAATACCTCTCAAAATGCAAACAGTTATCAGTGGTTAATTACTCAACAACCTAATAACGATACAATTATTCAACATTCAACATTCAACACTCAACACTTTTTTACAGAAGGCGGAACTTATGAAGTCTGTTTAATTGCGTATAACAATCAACCCCAATGTGCCGACACCAGTTGCAAAACCATTTTTATAGACCCCAACGAAGAAATAAGCCTATTTATTCCCAATGTATTCACCCCTAATGGAGATAATGAAAACGATAATTTTGTTATACAACTCATAGGATCAGTCTATTTAGAAAGTTTGGAGGTAGAAGTATTTAACCGTTGGGGGCAACAGATGAGTAATTATGAATTAGCAATTGGAAATTCAATTTCTAATCTCGAATCTCCAATTGCTAATTTAACAATTTGGAATGGAACTACTAATGCGGGAGCAGCAGCCTCTGAAGGTACTTATTTTTATGTAATAAGTTATACCACCAAAGCAGGGGAAATGCTAACTGAAAAAGGAACGGTAAGTTTGTTGAGGTAGTTATTTTACATGAATTCTTTGTTTATTCAACCATGTTTTTTCCAATAGCTTTTGCCGTAACTACAAAACAATTCTTCATTGGCTTTAATGTTTCTGGTTGCTTGGATGCATACCTTATCATTATCATCTAAAGTAATTTTTGCATTATTTTTAAAGTTTGAATTGGCAAAACCACTGGCATCGTTGGCATATTTAGCAAAGCATGCTACATTCATAGAGTCCATTATACTTCCATTCAGTAAATTAATGAAGTACTTATCATTTCCTTCTAATGCCCGCTTTTCAGCTTGTATATCGGTTAATAATTCTCCTTTAAAAACAGCAATGGTTTCATCTTTATAAATGTCTATGGCAGTAAATAACCCATTACCAGCACCAAGCAGTTGAGATGGTTTTGTGTATAAATAATCTGCTTCAAGAGCTTCAATGGTATTGCAGTTTGGAGTTTTCAAGGTTTGATGTAGTTTTAATTTGTTGAAGATTTTTTCTCCAATCTTTTATAATAATAAAGCTGATGTTCAATTTTTGTTGGATGAAAAATAGCTATTAAATCTTTTAAAATAATATGAGGATTTACTACTCCCGATTCCCAATAATCGTTGCCCATAGTAGCATTTACTTTTAGGTTATTGTTATAAACTTGTTGGTTTTTAACAGCTGCAAAATTGGCTAAAACAGCATCTTGAGCAATAATTTCTTCTAAACTGTTAAATGC
>CAMPHX010000359.1 GCA_946886085.1 uncultured Flavobacteriales bacterium
CTTTAACTCTGCTATAAATAATTATTAAAAAAATGAAACGTATAGGACTTATTTCAGACACACATGGATATTTTCATCCGAAATTGGAAAAATTATTTGCACAGTGCGATGAAATTTGGCATGCCGGAGATGTTGGCAATTATGAAGTAATAGAACAATTGGAAAAATTGAAACCGCTAAAAGGGGTTTATGGCAATATTGACGGACAAACCGTAAGAACTCGTTTTCCTAAAAACTTACGATTTAATTGTGAGGGAGTGGATGTTTGGATAACCCACATTGGAGGCTACCCCAACAAGTACAACCAAGAAATTAAAGCAGAAATAACCAACAACCCACCTAAGCTTTTTATTTGCGGACATTCTCACATTCTAAAAGTGATGTATGATGAAAAACTTAAACTCCTGCACATCAATCCCGGAGCAGCAGGACAACAAGGTTTTCATAAAGTTAAAACCATTGTGCGGTTTACACTCGACAATAATGAAATTAAAGATTTAGAAGTGGTGGAGTTTGATTGATGATTAGTTGAATTAACCGCAAAGTACGCGAAATCTCTCGCAAAGATGCAAAGACGCTATTTAATTAAAGATTAGAGATTACCTCCGCTACTTCAAGCAAAAACGCTTGGAGGTTTAATATTATACGCCTCATTTGGTATAACTGAGACTTTTGAGAGATTACTCCTAATCTCATAAACTTTTAAACTAACCTCAAACTAACTTTCCACTTCACGATTAATCGCTAACTTTGCCAAAATCAAAAATTGAGAATAAACATGACAAATCCATTATTAGAAAAATTCAATACACCTTTTAATACACCACCTTTTTCCAAGATAAAAAACGAACATTTTAAACCCGCTTTTGAAGCTGCTATTGATAAAGCTAAACAAGAAATAGATACTATTACCGATAATTCGGAAGCTCCCACTTTTGAAAACACCATTGCAGCACTTGATTTCAGCGGACAGTTGTTAGACAGCGTTTCACATATTTTCTTTAACCTAAACTCTGCTGAAACAAGTACCGAAATTCAAAAAATCGCCAAAGAAGTTTCTCCAATGTTATCAGAATTTGGTAATGATGTTGGATTAAACGAAAAACTTTTTGCAAAAATTAAACTAGTTTATGACAACAAAGCCAACTTTCAGCTAACAGTAGAAGAAGATATGTTGTTAGACAAAACCTACAAAAGTTTTGTAAGAAATGGTGCTAATCTTAACGAGAAGGATAAAAAAACACTCAGAGAAATCGATAAAAAGCTTTCAGAAACGTCCTTAAATTTTGGTGAAAATCTTTTAGCAGAAATCAACAATTACGAACTGCACATTACTGATGAAAAAGACTTGAGTGGATTGCCTGAAGGTGTTATGGAAGCTGCAAAAATGACTGCTGAGCAAAAAAACAAAAACGGTTGGGTGTTTACATTAGCCATGCCAAGCTATTTTCCGTTTATGACTTATGCTGATAACCGTGCTTTGAGAGAAAAATTGGCAAAAGCATCAGGCTCAAAAGCTTTCAATAACAATGAGCATGACAACAGAAACAATGTGTTGACCATAACTCAATTGAGAGAACAAAGAGCCAATTTATTAGGTTATAAAACCCATGCTGACTTTGTGTTAGAAGAGCAAATGGCAACATCATCCAAAAATGTGATGAACTTTTTGAATAATTTGTTAGACAAGGCCAAACCTGTTGCACTAAGTGAATACAAGCAATTATGTGAGTTCTCTAAAGAAAATGGTGGTCCGGAATTATTAGAAAGCTGGGATGGTGCTTACTACAGCGAAAAACTAAAACAAAAGCTTTTTGAAATAAACGATGAGCAACTTAAACCCTATTTTCAGTTAGAAAATGTAATAAAAGGAGCGTTTATTGTTGCCGAAAAACTTTACGAACTTCAGTTTACCGAAGTATTTGATATTGATAAATACCACGAAGATGTAAAAACCTACAAGGTAACCGACAATAAGGGTGAATTAGTGGCAATTTTTTATGGAGATTATTTTCCAAGAGAAGGTAAAAAAAATGGTGCTTGGATGACCACTTTTAACAGTCAGTGCATTAAAAATGGCGAAAATATTCGTCCGCAAGTAATAAATGTATGCAATTTTACAAAACCCACTAAAACCAAGCCTTCTTTACTAACTTTTAATGAAGTGACTACTTTGTTCCACGAGTTTGGACATGCTTTGCATGGAATGTTGGCTCACACTACTTATCCTGGACTTTCAGGAACAAGCGTTTACAGAGATTTTGTTGAGTTACCTTCTCAATTATTAGAAAACTGGTGTTACGAACAAGAAGCATTAGAGCTTTTTGCATTTCATTACGAAACAGGCGAAGTAATTCCTATGGAATTGGTAGAAAAAATTAAAGCTTCCTCTAATTTTATGGAAGCAACCGCCATTATAAGACAACTGAATTTCGGATTATTAGATATGGCTTGGCATACTTCTTCTACATCCACAATAAATGATGTGGAAAAATTTGAAAAAGAAGCTTCAAAACCAACACAAATTTACCCAACTATAGATGGAATTTGTTTTAGTGTATCATTTGCACATATTTTCCAAGGTGGTTATTCGGCAGGATATTACTCTTACAAATGGGCAGAAGTGTTAGATGCCGATGCTTTTGAATATTTCTTAGAAAAAGGTATTTTTAACCCCGAAGCCGGAGAAAAATTTAAAGAATATATATTATCTAAAGGAGGAAGTGAACACCCAATGGATTTGTACGAAAAATTTAGAGGTAGAAAACCTGATAATGATGCACTCCTAAGA
>CAMPHX010000360.1 GCA_946886085.1 uncultured Flavobacteriales bacterium
GATTAAGATCAGTCATAATAGGTTTTACGTAGCCATCATAGGCTCCATTATCCATTATCATTTCGCTGTATAAGGAAAACATCCCTTCTTCAAAATCGAAATTAGCATAACCTTCAGTAAATGAATTTAAACTGGTTAAATTAGCATCTTCTAGTTTAAAATCGGCATTGAAGTCGGGGATGGGTTTAAGGATGTTCACGTTGGCTGCAAAAATTAATTTGCCACCACCAATAGACGTCCCTTGAGCATAAATACTTGCCGGAAATTTTTCTGTTCGGTTGATTACATTAGAAAGATTGGTAGCTTTCAAGTTAAAAGATTTTACATAAATATCTACTATAGGAGAATGGCTAAAATCTTTATAGTAAATTTGAGCATCATTAATGGTTACCAAGTTAAGGTTAACTTCAATAGGAGTAATATCTCTTAATGTTTGTACCCAATTATTTTCAATCCCTGTTTGGGTTTCTTGTCCTGTTGAGTCAATAGCAAAATTAAGTATGGGTTCATTAGCAATAATTTCACCAACAATTGCTCCGTCCATAAGTGCTTTCCAATGTATGGACAATTCAATTTCTTTTAGTTTAAGAAAAGGAACAGGAATATTAGAGTCTTCTTTTTCAATGGATAAATTTCTCAATGTAAAAGCACCCCTTAGTAGAGCTAAGTCAAGGTCTTCAACATTCCCATAATAGCCTTTCATATTCGTAAGTGCTTTGTTTACATATTTTAATAATACATAAGGAAGTGCTAGTCTAACTACAATGAGAAGTCCAACTATTGATAAAATTAATGTTCTTGTTTTTTTACTAAAAAATGCCATAATTATTTTTGATTAGCTCTCTTAAAAACTTTTTTAATTGAGTTTTGTTAATATTTTATTCCTATTGGTTTATTGTGTTTTTGTCTTTAACTATGGCTTGAATAGAAATACCTTTTAATGATATTGTATTGGGTTCTATTAAACAAACTTTTCCTTTGTGTAAATAAGTTTGAAGAGCAGCTAGATTTAACAAAGACATATTTGTGTTTCCTTTTTTTTCATCTATCATAGTAGTTTTATTGTCGCTGTCATACACTCCGTAAATTCCGTTAGTGGAGGATACGTATAAAGTGTCTATTTTACCTTCAAATGCTAGTGGAATAATTTTTTCTACTCTATTTATAATAAGGTCTTCTTGTTTAAAATCTTGTTCTACATCGTATTCTGCTGCTTTCTTAAATAGTGGCAATAGATAAAAATTAGAAGTAATGTAGAGTTGACTTCTAACATAAGTACTTATTTTAAAATGATATATGCTGTTTTCGTTAGCAAAAATGACCAGTGTTTTAGCATGAATCTCTCCCTGGTTGGTACTCCATAAGTCATTTCTATTTAAGAGTTGTTTAATTGGGTTTAAATAGTTTCCTGCTTCATGTCCTGTAATGTTTTCATTTGCTAAAAGGGATGTTAATTGCTCTATTTGGGTTTTTAGATTTTCTTTGCCGTATGGGTGTTCTCTGTTACTTTTTAAAGGGATGTATAAAGAAACACAATAAAAGTTATTGTGTTTTGCTAGTTTTTCAAATTTTTCTTCAGGAATAAGAATATTTGTACTCAGCTTTTTCATTAAGGCAGTTTTTTGGTTTTAAACATACCAAAGTTCAGCACTATAATAAAAAAAAAGATTGATTGCCTTTAATGGAAGACGTTGATTTAAATCAATTTCTTTGAAAACAATAAGTAATTATTTTACCAAAGCAGATCCATCTTTTGGAGCTTTTCGCGGTCTTTCAGAATAATTTTTTTGCCGTCTGTTTCTATAATGTTACTTTGTTTAAATTCTGTTATAGTACGGGTTAAGGTTTCTTTTGTAGTGCCTGTTAGTTTTGCCAGATCAGATCTTAATATAGAAATTTCGTCTTTATCACCTAACAACTCCTGCAGTTTTTTAGATACCCTTTTTTTAACAGAACTATATGCCATGTGCATCAATTCCTCCTCTTTATTACTTAGGTTTTTAGAAATAAGAAGGATAAATTTTTTGGCAACTTCTCTGTTTTGATAGATTAATGATAAAAAGTCATCTTTAGAAATTTTTAGGATTTTAGTACTTACAATAGCTTCTGCTATTTCATTATAAGTACGGTCTTCAAAAATAGGCTGATACCCAAAAAAAGAGCCTTCATTAAATATAGCTGTTATATATTCTTTTCCGTCATCATTGTAACGGTATGTTTTTACCTGACCTTCTTCTATGTAGTAAATAAAGTGAACATGTTCGTCTTCTTTAAAAATAAGTTCTTTGGCAGAATAACTAAATTGATGTGCTTTTTGCGTTAAATCTTCTAAGGATAGTATTTTTTGAGCTTCATTTAAAAAATCGTGTACACCTTGCTTATTGTTACTGAATTCTTTTTTTAAGAGGTTGTGTTTTTTTAATCGGCTTTCTATTGCTTTAATTAAATCGGTACTATCAAAAGGTTTAAACAAGTAATCATCTGCACCTAGTTCCATGCCTTTTCTCAAATCGTCTTTTTCTGATTTTGCAGTTAAAAATATAAAAGGAATAGAAGCTGTTTCAGGTTTCTGACTTAATATGTATAGTACTCCGTATCCATCTAATTCCGGCATCATTACATCGCAGATAATTAAGTCTGGTTTAAAAGAGGCTGTTTTTTCAACGCCTATCATTCCGTTTTCAGCAACTTCTATTTTATATCCGGTTAATGTTATTAACTCAGCTATGTTTTCTCTCATTACCTGATCGTCTTCTATTAATAGTATCTTTTTCATCTTCACTATATATT
>CAMPHX010000361.1 GCA_946886085.1 uncultured Flavobacteriales bacterium
GTATTATTTGTATTGGAAGTTTCTTCCTTAATTAAAGGAGCTTGTTCGTTAGTATTCACTTCTGTTGAGTAATTTTCTATATTATTTTTATCATCCATATTATTATCGGAGATAAAGTAAGCAGAAACAGCTACCACAGCAACAACTGAAGCTGCAATAGCAATATTTTTAATATATTGAACATTTTTCAAAGTATTTAATTTAGCATCCATCTCATTCCAATGGGCTTCATTAAAAGGAACTTCGTGTTGTTCAATTTTGTCTTTTATTAATTTTTCGAATTTATCCATGTTTTTGGGCATTCTTTTTTTCTAATATTTGTCTTAAGTTTCTTTTTGCTTTGGCTAAGTTAGATTTAGATGTTCCTTCGTTTATTTCTAGTTCATCTGCAATTTCTTTGTGGGAGTAACCTTCTAGCACATACAAGTTAAAAACTGTTCTGTAAACAGGAGTTAACTCTTGAATGGCTTCCATAATTACCTCTACTCCAAAATTGCTGTAAATACTTTCAGCACTTTCTGAATAATTAGCATCTAAAATGTAATTATCTTCATCTTCTACAAAATATACGCCTTTATTTTTTCTATAACAATCTATGGCAGTATTTACAATTATCCTTCTTACCCAACCTTCTAAAGAACCTTTAAAATTATAACTTTTAAGATGTTGAAAAACCTTAATAAACCCATCTTGCAACACATCTTTGGCTTCATCTGTATTATTGGCATAACGATAACAAACACTCATCATTTTTCCATAATACATCTTATACAGCTCTTTTTGAGCTTGCCTGTTGCCTTTAACACATTCGTTAACAAGACGTTCTAATTTATCTTGATCTTCTCGATCCATTTAATTTTACCTTAAGACGTTATTATATTGGTTCGGTTGCCTTGTGGCGAAAATATCAATAAATTTTGAAATTATAAACAACACAACCATTTCAAATAATTTGAAATGGTTGTGTTTAGTATTTAGCTAAAATTAATTCAGGTAAGGTGTTTAGAATTTGTAATTCAACCCTACTCCTAAAATTTCTTTAAACTGAACTCGTGGTCCGGCTCCATCTAAAACGCCATCGTTATTTCTATCAACTGCAATATCAATATCATGATCATAAATTAACTGAGTAGATACGGTTGCCGAAATAAATTTATTTACCTTAAGTGAGAGTAATAATTCCCAGTTCACATCAATATGTGTTGGCTCTTCGGTATAATTAGAAAAAGCATCGAAACGCGTTTCTAAGTTAATATTTTCCATTATTTCTTTTTTATACATCACTCTTATGTATCCCCCATATTCAGCTCTAAGCATTTTACCGTTTTTAATTTTATTCCCTAAAATATCAAATTCAGCTGGGTCAACACCAAAGGCACCGGCATCTGCTAAGGTTTTATCATTTACTATAGTCATTCTTGCTGTAAAAGGAGATATAAAAGCCGTAAAATTATCGTGCGGTTTATAGTCCATACCAATAGCCGCTAATGCATAAGCCGGAGCAAGAAAAGTAGATATCTCTGTTGAATCATCAGGATAGTTGTAACCATCAGCAAATTGAGTTTTAAAATTTATCAAAGCAGCATAGTACCATCTTTCAGTAGCTTTATAACCGTATTTCGACATAAAATCTATTCTATCATCTGTTTTTCTCACTCCGCCTTCTTCTCCTTGTTTTAACATACCGTAAGCAAGGTTAAGTGTATTATCCCATGATGAACGACCATTTTTATAATTGGCAAAAGTGCTAAGTAAACCATTTACAGCTACAGAGTTTTCACCACCGGCAGACCAATTGGTAAAACTAGCTTGTGTAAGGTTGGCTCCAAAAACACCGCCTACTTTCCAACCATCTAAACTATCAGCTTCTTGAGCTTTTATTTTTTTTTCTGCTTCTGTTAATTCTTCATCAACAACTTGGGCAGTTACCATTCCCGTACTTACAACCAACAATATAGTTGCATAAATAATTTTTTTCATCTGATTATATTTATTATTTGTTCTTTTTTATTGTAAATAAATGTACTCATGAACTCGCTATTGCTCGTTTGTTTTTTATCAGTCAGATGGAACTCGCTAATAATCATCCTCCTGTGTATTGAGAATTTATCATGCTCGTTTCATCTATGTATTTTCTATTTATTTTTGAATCATTTATTATGAACATGAACATCCATTTGTGGGAATGGAATATTTAACCCTTCCTCATTAAATGTATTATACACTTTTTCGTTCATATCGAAGAAAACTGTCCAATAATCTGGAGCTTTTACCCAAGCTCTTACAACAAAATTAACTGAATTATCGGCCAAAGCAGAAACAGCAATAAAAGGAGCCGGATCTTTTAAAATTAGTTCATTATTATAAACTAATTTTTGCAATACCTCTTTTGTTTTTTCTGTACTATCTCCGTAACCAACACCAAAAGTCCAATCTACTCTTCTTAATGGTTCTGTAGAGTAGTTAACCATTGATCCGGTTGACAATCCACCATTAGGAATAATTACGGTTTTATTATCCGGAGTTGTTAGTATAGTATTAAAAATTTGGATTCCGTTAACAGTTCCCTCATATCCTTGAGCATCTATATAATCTCCCACTTTAAATGGTTTAAAAATTAATATAATTACTCCCCCAGCTAAATTTTGTAAAGACCCAGACAATGCCAAACCAATTGCTAAACCTGCAGCACCAAGAATTGCTATAAAAGAAGTCATCTCTATTTCGAGCATGCTTAGCACACTAATAACCAACAAGGTTTTTAACAGTACACTTACAATGCTAGAGA
>CAMPHX010000362.1 GCA_946886085.1 uncultured Flavobacteriales bacterium
GCTTTAAATTCTTTCTCTCTAAGTGATTTATTTTATTGTGAAATAAGTACTTTCTTTGTAATTACTTCTGTAGCTGTATTGACAACCAATGCATAATGTCCTTTAGATAAACCTGAAATATCTAACGACAATCTCTCATTAGAATAATTTTGGTTAGATTCAAGAACAATTTCTCCTAATATATTTACCAATCTGTAAGATAGTACGGTAACATTTGAAGATATTGTTACATTCAACACGTCTTTTGCAGGATTTGGATAAATGGTCAACTTGTCATTGCTATTAATTTCGTCAACAGATGTTGTACAACCTGTTCCGTTCCAATGACTAACGCCATAATCTACGGTCCCTCCACTACCATTATAAGTATAAGTTGGATTTCCACAAACAAAATCTCCTGCAGTCCATATTCCTTTACTAACTGCTACAGCTTCTCTACCATGTCCACCAGATTTCCACTGAACAAAATCCAATAGATTATTAGTATTATTAAAATCTGTTGTGTTCGGAGTATATAATGCCAAATCAGCACCAGCCGTATCAAGAGAACCACCTTGTACCCATGCAGTTTGCATAGAACCGAGTGATGCTGGTGTTCCCGCAATTACCGTCATCGAACCAACCGTAAAATTGGTTAACTTAGAAGATAAAATATGTCCAGTAATATCTACAGTTGTGGTGCCATAATTTCTAATAAATACTAAGTTTTGATTAGGATCTACTCCTGTAATTCTAACTTGAGAAAAAGAGTCTACTGTTGTTGTTAAAGCTAAAACAACAATTAATGTTTTAAATAAATTTTTCATGATAAAAACGATTAAATTAATATACCCTCCACCGACAAAATTATATAAAACATCGATTAAATCTTGTTTTTATTACATAAAATTTAAGCCTCATCAAAATCATCAGCATTAAACCTCTGATTTCTATCTGTTTTAGAAGGCTTAATATTTTTAGCTGGAGCTTTTCTAGTAATAGTATCAGCAGCTAATAAACTTGCTTGAATTTGGGTTTGTAAATCTCCAACTGTAGTTGGCGAGTAAGGCATAAAAATAGTATTAACCCCTTGCTCTGAAAGTTTTCCAACTGTATCATAATGTTGTGTCATAAACAACATATTCATAACTTGCTGTCCGGTTACACCATCTTCCATTGCTCCCCTAACCTCTTCAACAGACTGTTTCATCCCATTAGCAATAGCAATTCTTTGATCAGCTATCCCCTTTCCTTGAAGTTTTTTACTCTCCGCTTCTGCTTCAGCAGCTTTTACTACTTTAATTTTTTCTGCTTCTGCGTATTCTTTTGCTGCTTCTTTCATACGTTTGGCAGCATTAATTTCATTCATTGCATGTTTTACTTTTGCATCCGGATCAATATCAGTTATAAGAGCTTTTATAATTCTAAATCCATACTCTTCCATTACATCTGCTAATTCTATTTGAACCGCTTTTGCAATTTTATCTTTCTCACTAAAAACATCATCTAGAAACATATTAGGAACTTCAGATCGAATAGAGTCGAACACATAAGATTGTATTTGTCTTGCCGGATCGTCAAATTTGTAAAAAGAAGTTTGAATACCTTCTTTAGATTCAACAACAAAATACTGAACTGAAACTATTAATCGTACAAAAACATCATCTTTCGTTTTAGTTTCCACATCAACAGGAAGTTCCATTACTTTTAAATTTACACTTCCTGCTTTTTTGTCAATAATAGGAATTTTTAAGTTAAAACCTGCTGTTGCCACCCTTTGGAACTTACCAAATCTTTCAATAATAGTTGCTGTTTTTTGTTTCACTACAAAAAAAGAACCTGAGATAAAAAGTATTCCTAATACAATATAAATTATTGGAGTAATTGAAAATGCTTCTATATTCATAATTTGTTATAGTTTTAATTAATTATTTATTTGACAGCAAGATACTCATTTCTTTTTGAATTTTTGCTGCTTCATTTCTCGACTTTTGAACAAAATTCTTATCGCTTCCGGCATAAATTATTGCTCTTGAAGAGTTGATTAATAGTCCTACATCTTCATTCATCCCATACTTACAAACCTCTGACAAAGAGCCTCCTTGAGCTCCCACACCCGGAACAAGTAAAAAACTTAATGGCACTATTTTTCTTATAGCTTCAAGCATTTGTGGGCGTGTAGCACCAACAACATACATTAACTGCTCATCATTTCCCCATTGTTTAGCTATTTTCAAAACTCTTTCAAACAAAAACTCTTCATCTTGTTTGAAAAATTGAAAATCATCCGCTCCTTTATTTGAGGTTAATGCTAACAGTATTACCCATTTATTTTCGAAAGTTAAAAATGGTTTTACTGAATCTTCTCCCATGTATGGAGCAACTGTTACCGAATCAAAATCCATATTTTCAAAAAAAGCTTTGGCATACATGGCTGAAGTATTACCTATATCTCCTCTTTTTGCATCTGCTATGGTAAATTGTTCTTTAGGAATGTATTCCAAGGTTTTTTGCATAGCTTCCCAACCTTTCAAGCCCATGCTTTCGTAAAATGCAGTATTTAATTTATACGATACACATAAATCGTGAGTAGCATCTATGATTTGTTTATTAAATTCAAAAATAGGGTCTTTTTCTTTTAATAAGTGTTGAGGAATCTTAGTAATATCAGTATCTAAACCCACACACAAAAAAGATTGTTTAGATTTAATTTCTTTAATGAGTTCTTGTTTTTCCATTAATTCAATATTTATATTTATTCTATTTTTTTATAATCTCGCATTTGTTGAGTAGGCTCAATAA
>CAMPHX010000363.1 GCA_946886085.1 uncultured Flavobacteriales bacterium
GTTTTGAAACCATTAGTACTTAAAGTACTAATTTTATATGATATGAATTTAACCCAAGAAAGATAGATACTACACCAAAAACTACATTAGAACATCTAACAAATCTATATGAAATATATTATTAGTTACCCTAAAATGAAAAGAATAAATTACCCTCCCCATATCTCCCAAGCTTTTTCAGCTTGGAGTTTGAGCATTTGTTCTCCATTAATGGTTAATGCTCCTCTTTTTTTTCCTTCTTTCAAAAAAGCAGTTTCCGCAGGATTATAAACCAAATCGTACAATAAATGATTGGACGTTATGGCACTATAATTTAATGGTGGTTTTTCTTCCACATCTGGGAAAGTACCCAATGGCGTAGTGTTTACTATTAATAAAAAAGAAGCTAATATGTTTTCGTTCAGCTCGTCATAACTCAACTGATTTTCTGCGTGTGGAGTTCTGGATACAAAAGCAGTAATTATTCCTAATTCATTTAACACATATGCTACTGCTTTTGATGCTCCACCTGTTCCTAAAATTAATGCTCGTTGATGCTGGTTTTCCAAAAATGGTTTTAACGATTGTTTAAATCCATATACATCAGTATTGTATCCTTTCTTTTTTCCAGTTTCCTTATCTATATATATAGTATTAACTGCTCCTATTTTTTGAGCTTGTTCGTCTATTTCATCTAAATAAGGTATAATTTGTTCTTTATAAGGTATGGTTACATTTAGTCCGCAAAGGTTGGGATTTGATAAAAAAAAATTCTCTACTTGACTAATATCATTCAGTTCAAAATTTTCATACACTGCATCGATGTTTTCTCTTTTAAACTTTTCTTCAAAATAATTTTTAGAAAATGAATGTGAAAGCGTTCTTCCTATTAGTCCGTATTTATTCATTAAAAGTTACAGGTTTGAGGTTTTCGCACATTAAAATTCGCACATTTACACATCTAAAAATTTACACATGTGTTATTTTTCTACAATAATAAATTCAGTTCTTCTATTTTTAGCTCGTCCTTCTTCGGTATCGTTAGAAGCAATTGGTTGGGTTGAACCAAAACCTTTTGAGGATAATCTTGATGGATCGATATCTTCTAACAGCAAATAATCATACACAGCTTTGGCTCTTCTTTCTGAAAGCTCTAAGTTGTCTTGCGGATTACCCACATTATCGGTATGTCCATTAATAGCAATTTTAACTGTTGGATTAGCTTTTAGGAAATCAATAAACTCATTCAGCACCAACATAATTTTAGGTGTAATTTCATACGAGTTGGTTGCAAAATTAATATCGTTAATTGTATGAGCAGAACCAACTTCTATAGGTTTCACTTCCATTTTTTTGGTTTGAATAGGTTTTCCTACCACAATTTCATTAGAAGAAATTAGCTGAGAAGTAAACGCATAGCCTTTCTTTTTAGCGGTAAGCATAATGTCTTCATCCTTATCTACCCTAACAACTCCAACATAGGAACCTGTTTCTTTGTCAATAACAGCTTCCACTTCCTGATTAGTTTTGGTATTTTTAAGCATTACCTGAGCTCCTTCAGGAACTTTCCCGGTATTGTCTAAAATTTCACCATTTATAAAAAGTACTTCTTCCGGTCGAGCTTCTTCATATAATTCAAAAGAAAAAATATCAAGCTGTTTATCTTCGCTCATAGAACTGTAATAAGCATAATCTCCATCTTTACTTACCACAAAACCATGCTCGTCTTTGTCTGTATTAATAGGGTAACCAATATTTTTCGGTTTATTGAATTGCCCAGTAGTAGGATCCATTTTTGAATAAAAAATATCGTAACCACCTAACCCAATATGCTCATTAGAAGAAAAATATAAGGTATAACTATCGGAATGCATAAATGAAGATTTTTCGTCTCCTGGAGTATTTATAGGATAACCTAAATTTATAGGTTCTCCCCAAGAACCATCAGGCTGACGTTCTGATTTGTAAATATCCATATCTCCACCAAAAGGGTCTACCACTCTGGTAAAGTAAAGCGTTTTATTATCGGATGAAATAGATGGCTGAGCCTCCCAAGTTGTTGGAGTGTTAATGTGGCTTCCAATAGATTCTAATTTCGACCATTCTCCATCTTTAAATTCTGTGAAATAGATATCTGCATTATCAAACATTTGCCCTAAACCTGCTCTATTTTCTCCTCGGTATGGAATTACCTCAACCAAGGTAATGAAAAGCAACTTATTGTCTACAGCAACACTCACACCTCCCTGATATTGACCTAAATTAAATGGTGATGGCATAGGCATTCCGCTAGTGAATTTATTTACGCCCATTTTTCTACTTTGTACAAACACCTCTTTACTTCCCCCATCAAAAGAATTTTTATCTTCATGTGGCATATTTCGGGTGTAAAACAAGAACCTATTATCTGGCGATAACATGGGTAAATATTCATTGTGTTTACTTGATGGTCCTTCTAACTTAACCGGATCAAAAGGAACGGTATCTTTAATTAATTTGAAATAAGTTGCTATATCTTCCAACCTTTCGTGAGCATAACGTTCATCTTTTTTATAAGCATTTGGCGAAGCCATTATTTTTTGAAAATAAGGTTTGGCTTCGGCATATTTTCGTTGACCAAAATAATAATTTCCCAACTCCATAGCGTGGTAAAAATTTCTGTATTCCGGACAGATTTCAACAATCTTTTTCCAGTAATCTATCTTAATTTTAGTATATTGTTGAATTCCGCTTGCATCTCCACTATTATAAGCTCGTTCAACACTTTTATCAGCAAGACTTGCCAACTCATCATAAG
>CAMPHX010000364.1 GCA_946886085.1 uncultured Flavobacteriales bacterium
GACTAGTATCTAATAATGATTTAGTTAAAATTTTAGGAAGAGGTGAACTTAAAGCAAAATTAGATGTTAAAGTTAACGGATATTCCAAAACTGCTAAAGCTGCAATTGAGGCCGCTGGAGGTACAGCAACTCAGCTTTAATTAGTAATTAAATAGAATGAAAAGATTTATAGAGACCATAAAAAATATTTTAAGTATAGAAGAACTTAGATTGCGTATTCTAACAACACTTGGTTTGTTGTTAGTTTATCGTTTAGGTTCTTACGTAGTTTTACCTGGTGTAGATTCTACTGCTCTTGAAGCTGCCAATGCTGGTGGAACAGGTGGTGGAATTATGGATTTGATTAATATTTTTGCAGGTGGTGCATTTAGTAGAGCATCTATTTTTGCTTTAGGAATTATGCCATATATTTCTGCTTCCATTGTAATTCAGTTATTAGGAATGGCAATTCCTTATTTCCAAAGATTACAAAAAGAAGGAGAAAGTGGTAGAAGAAAAATTAATCAAATTACTAGAGTGTTAACTATTGCTATTACCGGATTTCAAGCTCCGGGCTATATAGCGACTCAGGTTGCTAACTATCCTGGTGTGGTACCTAATGAAGGTCCGCTGTGGTGGTTTTCAACAGTTCTTTTATTAATCACAGGAACTATGTTTGTAATGTGGATTGGTGAAAGAATTACTGAAAAAGGTATTGGTAATGGTATCTCTTTATTAATTATGATTGGTATTATTGCTAACTTACCATCTGCATTTGTGTTCGAGATTGGATCTAGATTCGGTATTGGTGGTGTCGGTGGACCAATTATCTTATTAGTAGAAGTTGCAGTATTATTATTCGTTATCTTAGTTACTATTTTGTTAGTTCAAGGTACAAGAAGGATACCAGTACAATATGCGAAAAGAATAGTAGGTAATAAGCAATATGGTGGTGTAAGAGATTATATTCCTTTAAAAGTAAATGCTGCAGGAGTAATGCCTATCATTTTTGCTCAAGCAATTATGTTTATACCGATGACTTTGGCCGGTTTTGGAGACTCAGGTGCTACAAGCTGGATAGTAACAACATTTAGTAATCCAAATGGATTTGCTTATAATTTAACTTTCTTCTTAATGATTATAGCGTTTACCTATTTTTATACTGCTGTAACCATTAATCCAAATCAAATGGCAGAAGAAATGAAAAGAAGCGGTGGATTTATTCCGGGTGTTAAACCAGGAAAGAGAACTGCAGAATTTATAGATAATGTGATGTCAAGAATTACCTTACCGGGATCAATGTTCTTAGCTTTAGTAGCTATTTTACCAGCTTTTGCTGCGATATTCGGTGTAAATCAGGCGTTTGCATATTTTTATGGTGGAACTTCATTATTAATTATGGTAGGTGTAATTTTGGACACTTTACAACAAATAGAAAGTCACTTGTTAATGCGTCATTATGATGGATTAATGAAGACTGGAAAAATTAAAGGAAGATCATCAAGAATGGGGATGGCAGGATAATTTAGAAGATTGATTTTAAATGGGTAAAATTTATTATAAGACAGACGAAGAGATAGAGTTATTAAGAGAAAGTTCTTTACTTGTTGGAAAAACATTAGCCGAAGTTGCTAAAATTATTAAACCGGGTGTAACAACAGCTGCGTTAGATAAAATTGCTGAAGAGTATATTTTAGATAATAATGCAAAACCGGGTTTTAAAGGATTATATGGTTGTCCGAGTACATTGCTTTGTTCAGTAAATGATGCAGTAGTTCATGGATTACCAACCGATAGACCTTTAGAAGAGGGAGATATTGTATCTGTCGATTGTGGTGTGTTGAAGAATGGGTTTTATGGTGATGTAGCTTACACTTTTGAGATCGGGGAAGTTAAACCTGAAATTAAAAAGTTGTTAGAAGTTACCAAAGAATGTTTAAAAAGAGCTATTGAACAAGCAGTTGTTGGAAATAGAGTAGGAGATATAGGATATGCAGTTCAGAGTTTGGCACACGAACATGGGTATGGAGTTGTTAGAGAATTAGTAGGGCACGGGTTAGGAAGAGAGCTTCATGAAGAACCTCAAGTTCCTAATTTTGGTAAAAGAGGAACCGGCATAATGTTAAAAGAAGGGATGGTTATAGCCATAGAGCCTATGATTAACTTAGGAAAGAAAGAAGTGAAAGAAGGAAAAGACGGATGGACAATTCTTACAGTTGATGGTTCGGTATCTGCTCATTTTGAACATGATGTGGCTATTAGAAAAGGAAAAGCAGATGTATTATCATCTCATGAATTTATTGAAGAAGTATTAAAAAATAAAAAGTAAAAATTATAAATGGCAAAACAAGCATCGATAGAGCAAGATGGAACAATAATAGAAGCATTATCTAATGCCCTATTTAGAGTAGAGCTTGAAAATGGACACATTATAACTGCTCATATTTCAGGAAAAATGAGAATGAATTACATTCGTATTTTACCTGGAGATAAAGTAAAAGTGGAAATGTCTCCTTATGATTTAACAAAAGGAAGAATTTCATTTAGATATAAATAACAATAATAAAAAATAGATACGATGAAACGACCATGAGTAAATAGTTTTCTTAGACAAGAGAATGAATATTTTGGGAGTTCCATCTGACCGATTTAATAAATAAAAAAATAAACAGATGAAAGTAAGAGCATCATTAAAAAAGAGAAGTGCAGACTGTATAATTGTTAGAAGAAAAGGACGTTTATACATCATTAATAAAAAGAACCCTAAATTTAAACAAAGACAAGGTTAATT
>CAMPHX010000365.1 GCA_946886085.1 uncultured Flavobacteriales bacterium
TTTGGTAAGTAAATTATTGTTTTGGGTAATGTGTTTATTGTTAAAATTGGTAATTCCTAAATCTAAAATTATATTAAACAACAACGAAAAATTAAACAAAACAAAGTACATCCCGTAATCTTCGGGTAAAGTATTCTGAACGGTTCGGTCGATACCAAATATCCAAAAAGGCTTAATCAGCAGGTTAAGCAGCAATAGTAAAGCTAAATTAGTAACAAATTTTTTCTGCACTATTCAATTGATTTGCGACAAAAATAACTTATCTGCGCCAATATTATTATTTTCGCTGATTATAATTAAACATTCTGCTTTTGAAAATTGCCGTAAATACCCGATTAGTCATTAAAAACAAAATGGACGGCATAGGTTTGTTTACTTGGCAAACTTTCTCACTATTAGCGAAACAGCATCCTGAAATAGATTTTTATTTTATTTTCGATAGAAAGCCTGATGAGGAATTTATTGCTCCAAAAAATATTCATCCCATTATTATTCGTCCAATTACCAGACACATTTATATTTTTCCTTACTGGTACCAAATTGCATTAAAACGTGTATTAAAAAAGCTAAAACCTGATATTTTTGTTGCCACGGATGGCATGTTTCCGCTCAATAGCAACATAAAAACCTTGTCTATTATTCACGATTTAAACTTTGAACATCACCCTGAACTATTACCGAAAAATGTACTAAACTACTATAAAAAATACTTTCCTAAATTTGCTCAACAAGCCAATCAGGTAGCTACGGTTTCTGATTTTTCTAAAAATGATATCGTTCAGACATACAAGATAGAAGCTTCAAAAATTAGTGTAGTTTTTAACGGTGCAAGCGAAAATTTTAAACCAATAAGTGAAGCTAACAAACAAGCAATAAAAGATAAATTTGCTGAAGGAGTCGATTACTTTTTATTTGTCGGAACCATTCATCCAAGAAAAAATGTTCCTATGTTGCTTAAAGCTTTTAACCAATTTAAAGTAGAAAGCAGATCTTCATTAAAATTACTAATTACCGGAAAAAAAATGTGGAGCAACACTGAAACTACTCAGCTTTTAAATGAACTAAAACATAAAACAGACATTATTTTTACAGGTAGAATTAATGATAAAGATCTTGCTGAACTTACTGCTGCGGCAAAAGCAATAACCTATATTCCTATTTTTGAAGGCTTTGGAATTCCATTATTAGAAGGCATGCAATGCGGAGTACCTGTAATTACATCTAACATAACTTCTATGCCCGAAGTTGTTGGATGTGCAGGTATTTTAGTAAACCCGTTTAACCAAAATGAAATTGTACAAGCTATGCAAAAAATTACTGCTGACAAAAATTTTCATAAGGAGTTAAGCTCAAAAAGCATCCATCAAGCTACAAAATTTAGTTGGGGAAAAACTGCTCAATTAGTAATGGAAAGTATAAACAAGACAATTGGGTAAGCTGAAATCAAAAATTTCACTACTTTTATTTGCAAATAATAAAATGGATAGCAAGATAAAATATCACTTTCTAAAATCCTCATTAACAACACAAAATAAATTAATGAGCAATGAAGATTTTTTGCATTGGATAGAAAAAAAAAAGAAAACAACTCATCATAAAGTTACATTTATCCCATTTTCCGATATGGAAAATTGGGGATTCAACTCCGATACAGGTAATTTAGAACATTTTTCGGGTAAGTTTTTTTCTATTGAAGGGGTTAAAATAAAAACTAATTGGGGAAAAGTGCCAGAATGGTCTCAACCTATTATTAACCAACCTGAAATAGGTTTTTTAGGAATTATTACCAAAAAATTTAATAATACCTTACACTTTTTAATGCAGGCCAAAATAGAACCAGGAAACATTAATGCGGTACAATTGTCGCCAACTTTGCAGGCAACAAAAAGCAATTACACTCAAGTTCATCAAGGAAATGCACCACTTTATTTAAATTATTTTTTATCTGAAAGAAAAGATGTAACCGTATTATTAGATCAACTTCAATCGGAACAAGGAGCTCGTTTCTTAAAAAAACGAAATAGAAATATGATTGTGGAGATTAACAGTGAAATTGAACTCAAAGACAATTTTTGTTGGTTAACACTAGGACAGATAAAAGAATTATTAAAGTACGACAACATCATTAATATGGATACCAGAACAGTTATTTCAGGTATTCCTTTTGGAGATTTAAACACTTTTGAACGCCTTAAGAGAGAAGAAAATACAAATTTAAAATTAAACAACTTTCTTATATCGGAGTTAGATAATTCAAAAGCAATACACTCTATAGAACATATTATTTCTTGGATTACCCGATTAAAATCTTTTGCTGAGTTGGAAATAGAAAAAATAGCCCTAAACAGTATTAATGATTGGAAAAAAGACAATTTTTCTATTCATCATAAAGACCATAAATATTTTTCTGTAGTGGCTGTAAAAGCAGAAATTGGTAATAGAGAAGTGAAAAGTTGGACGCAACCGCTAGTAAAATCTGCTCAAGAAGGAATTATTGCTTTCTTAATCAAAAAAATAAATGGTGTTTATCACTTTTTAGTACAAGCAAAATTAGAGTCTGGCAACTTCGATATTATTGAATTAGCTCCGACAGTACAATGTTTAACAGGTAATTACCGTAAGGGAGAAAATGAATATGAAGTGGAATTTTTGGATATTGTTTTAAATCCTGAAAAACACCATGCTAAAGTGCTTTATAACACATTTCAATCGGAAGAAGGTGGAAGATTTTATCAGGAACAAAACAAAAATATGCTAATTGAAGTAGCT
>CAMPHX010000366.1 GCA_946886085.1 uncultured Flavobacteriales bacterium
TGTTTTTCTAATCTAATAGCTTTTGGGAATAGAATATTATTTTCTAAATGGATGTGTAAATGTAAGTCTTCTTCAAATTCTTTTAAATAATCAAAACAAACTTTATAGGTTTCACATGCATCGCTCGGTAATGTATAATTTTGAGTTATTTCATTAATTTTTTGAAAACGTTCCCCTTCAGTAGTATGTTCATCCATCATCATTTGAATTGGGCTTTTTATTGAATCAAAATGAGGGCGAGTAATTTTATTATTTATATCTTTTATTGTAGCCATCTTTTTCATAAATGGGAAAAGGATTAATTCTTCTTTTTTCATGTGCATAGTTAATTCTCCTGCTGAAGCATTAAATAATTCCTGAACTTTAAATAGTTCAGGATGCTGCTTACCATGAACACTACAAATTTTATCTAAATACTGTTTAATTACAGGTATTTGTTTTTCTACATATTTGTGATGCTTATCTTCAATATACTGAGCTAATTTATCTATAGCCCAACCATCGTAATTATTAATGGTTGTAATTTGGGGTTCTTGTAAGACTTTTTTAATATCTTCTAGCAAATCTCTACTGTCAATATCCCTTGTTTCGCAAACTTCGTTAATAGTTCTATTGCCTTTACAGCAAAAGTCAATTCCGAGTGATTCAAAAACGGATGCGGTTCGATAGTCTTTTGCGACTATTTCACCTATACTTATTTCTTCGTTAATTTTCATGATTTTGTAGTTTTAAAATTTTTATTCCTAATAGTAATAAGCAGAATGCTTTTATAAGCTCAAGACCAACGTAATAAAAATGATGAAAAGATGATTTCACTTCATGTCCTGATATTATTAAATTGGCACGTATGTCAAGTAAAGGAAGTAACCATATTGATTGAATAAATAAGCAACCAAATATGGTAATAAACAATATTTTCAAATAATTTAAATTTTTACTTGTAACAAAGAAGTTGAAAAAAATGACAAGAGTAAACATCCATTCCGCTCGGTTTAACCAACTAAAAACTAGTTTTCCAATACTTAATCCAATGGGGAAAGTAACACCTTCAGCTGTAAATTTTAACCACGCTTCCATAAAACTAATGGCACAAATAAACCCCAACCATATAAAAGAGGTAATGATTGATAAATGATATTTAGGCATGATTTTACTCATCATAATACTTTTTGATTGGGGTGACTTCGGTAGTGATCAATTTTCATATTAAACATCTGAGCCATTCTTTTTCCTTGCCACTTTGCTTTTTCAGCTAATTCTCCAATAAAATATTCATCTACGGTTTCATAAAATAGTTTTAACCATCTTTCAAAATGTTGTTTTTCTACCGGTAACTGAGCATGAGGAACAAAGGGACTCCCAAAATAGGTATGCTCTTCTAATAAAACAGTTTGCCAAAAACGATGCATTTTTTCTAAATGCACAGGCCATCTGTTTTGAATAATATTATTGAATATGTCAGCTAGTAACTCATCTTCTCTTACCTTGTCGTAAAAGGAATTAACTAGTGTTTTAATGTCTTCTAATGTTTCTATTTCTTTTTTCATAATTAAAAAAATGAGGTGTAATTATCCTGAACCCAATACATGATTATGTAAAACAACCCCCAACCGACAAAGCCTATTAAAATAGGCCATATCCAGGAAGGGATACCTTTTGGGTTTTCAGACCCTGTTACCATAAACATGTCTTTTCTTTCACTTCCATAAGCGTTAATAGTTAATGATATTTTATCGTCAACAATATCATTGTTGTTTAAACCAATAACAGCAATTGAAGGTCCGTTTCTTATTTCAAAAGGAATGGTTTTTATTCCTTCAACACCATCTGTAGATTTGGCAACTATTTTTAGAGAATGAATTCCATCTGTAAGTTTTGTTGTATCAAACTGAAACTTAACAGGGGGGATGAACTCTCCAATTGGAGTTTCATCATCATCAATAAAAATTTTTATTTTGCTTTTATTCGACTCCATCTTTTATTCTAAGATTTGATTTTTGATATGCGTGGGGTTATTTTCATTTGGTTTAATCAAAAATTTTAAACTGTAGTATAAAGTGAATAGTACAATGATGATAGCCGTAATTATAATTATGCTATCAAATTTTGATTCTGGGCCTGTACCATGTGTTACGCCTTTTAAGATTTCTGGCTGATTGTTTTGACAGACTTCACAAGCAATTGCTGAACCTACTTGCAATATTGCCAGAAGTATAAATAAAGTGTATTTTTTCATAGTACTTAAGGATTTAGTGTTTTTAAATATTCTCGTACTTTTTTCACATCTTCCTCGCTAATTGTTTGAGCATTATTTCCCCAACTTGTTTTTTCATGGTTAGCTATAGCTGCTACTTCTGCATCAGATAGTTGATCACTAAATGCAGGCATTACTGCATATTCGGATCGGGCATCATATCCTTGCAGGATAATTTGAATCATTAAGTCATGATTTTCATCTAATACAATAGGGCTTCCTTTTAATGATGGAAAGGCTCCGCCTAACCCTTCACCATTTAATTGATGGCAAGAAGCACATTTATCCATGTATAATTGCTCTCCATTAGGCAGATTATCAGTTCCCATGGAAATGCTTGCTGTTTTATTTTTTGTTAACTCAGGGATGAATTCTGGAGAAGGTTTATTATATAAATCAGCTTGTTTTAATGATTTTAAATAGGCTACTAAGTCTAGTGCTTCCTTTGTGACTATAATAACATATTTTTCATCATTCATAAATTCTTTTGGTACATTTAATAAAAT